>CAZEAL010000181.1:0-8269 GCA_964510265.1 uncultured Candidatus Saccharibacteria bacterium | reverse complement strand
CAGTTTAGTGTGATAAACTGGTTTTATGCAGAATCAAAACCTTAAAGACCTTATACAAAAAGGCAATAAGCTTTATGAAAAAGTTTTAAAAAGAGAATACCACTTCGATCAGCCTTATTCTGTTATTGATCTTGATCATACTAAGAATTTATTGTCGGATTTCAAGGATCTATATGAAGAATTACCCAAAAATGAAAATCCCCGCTCCTTGAATGAATTGTTGATATACGAGCTTTCAAAAATCTGCAAAAATCAGATTGATAACCTTGAAGATGAGTTTAATCCAAGTATAAAAACACCGGAACAGGTCATTTCCATGTATGAGGTTGGCTCCGAAGATTTAGATAAAATTAAGGAGTGGCTGAAGTCAAACAGGGAAAATATTGTGGCTGCAAATTTAAGGCAGATGGAAGCGTATTCCAGCTCTAGGAGATCAGATGTTGCTTTGGGTTCTCCACAATTAAGAGCCGTTGTGGAGTCTTTAATACTCAATTACATTGAAATATTTAAAAAGGTTTTGTCACAATATTTTTCAGATTTTCCCGGCGTGCCCCAATTGCTTGATACATATGTTATATCCGTTGAGTCTGTTAACCCCAGATCGTATGCCGATAAAGTCGCAAAAGCAGCTTATATTGGTGTTGCAAGATGCTGCTATATGCTGGACGGGAACGTAAATTTAATTCCGGAGAAATTGCTTTCGCTTTTCGGACATGAAGTTTTGGGTCACTGTCTAAATTATATAAATACTGATTTATCGGAATTGCCTCTTTATATAAAGGAAAATATAGGGCCCATGTCGTCTGCTTCAAAAGAGTCAGTAGCGGATCATTTTGAAAGTTTGATTTTTGAATTTTTAAACGGTAATAAAGAAGCTGCCGATAGCATGAGTTTTGAAGAAGACTTCCAAAAAATATATGAAAGGTATAGTGATACTAGAATATTATCGGATTACTGGAATAATTTGGCTATGGTTGGATTTTGGATTATGAGCCACACCAAAATGGACGACTTTGATAAACAAGTGAAAGAACTACTGCCCTATTCCATTGATATTAAATGGCCGGCAAATTTTGTTAACAGGCACAGACAGGATTGGAACAGATCTACTGGATTGTTGTTGCCAAAAGTTGTGTCGGAGTTAAGATATTCTGCAGACCCGGTTAAAGAAATGCTTGCGGGTGTGAATAAATTAAAGGAGGAGGAAATTGAAAAGCTTATTTTGATCGGGAACTGGACACCTGCTTCTTTAAAGCATTGGGTTGGAATTAATAGTTAAAATATGGCTGGAGAATTTGAGACAAATTTTGATAGCTTGCCGGAACAAAAAGAAAAACCGGTTTTGGAAGATGTGGCTGCATATTATGAACTGATGGCTGGAGATATTGAAGCCGATGTAAATAGATGTGCAGCATCAGTTCGAAATGCTGAAACATTTAACGCAAAACTACTAAAATATATTAGTGTTGAAGAAATATTAAATGGTGGTGCACGGATAAAAATGGAACAATGTAAAGACAGAGCGAAAGGAATTCGTGATAGTGATCCAAAAGTGTTAACTGAAGTAAAGCAGGAGTTTGAAAGGGAAGCCAAAAAGTATACCCTTTTTCACCAAGGTAGTTCAGAACTATTAGAAATTCATAAGGAAACTCTGGAAAGAATTAGGACAGTTGTCAGTAAATTACAGGTCGAACTTACCGGCGAAGGAATTTTGGATGATCAGAGAGCCAAACTTAAACTAGAGTTAGAAGAAAGAAATAGAGCTGTAAAAGAAATGGAAACCCTAGTTGAAAGGAGAACCACAGAAGCTAGCGAATATCAAAAACGCGCAAATTTTTTTAGTGATCATTTAGGTGTAATTCCCCAGATAAATTGAACATATGTAAGTGTTTTGGTGGGCATGGTGGGAGTCGAACCCACATCCCTTTCGGGACACGGTTCTAAGCCGTGCTTGTATACCAATTCCAACACATGCCCAAAACTAAACTATAACTTCTGTAGCGATTCTTATTATAGCTTATTAATTTTATGAAACTTCTTCTATTTTATTTATAAAGAAGTTAACACCTCTTGTCCATGTGTAGGGACTTGGGGGGTTGTATACAGGGGCAATTTTTTCAGCGTTGTCCATACCTCTTGAAAGGTAAATGTCATTTAATCCTTTGCCTACCAATTCTATAGCCTCATCGTATGATTTAAAGTAAATTCTTCCGGCTCCCCAACCAAACGGATTATGTGTTCCCGGAATTAAGAATCTGGCACAAGTTGATTCTAAACAAGCTATTGACGGCATTAGTTTATAGTCGATTCCATATTTGTCGGCTACTTCAATAAAAGTCTCCGCATGGTTTTTCAAAGGTGAATTATATGAATCGAAAAATTTTTCCAAAGAAATTACCCTGTCTATTTTTTCATATTCGATATTTTCCTGGACAATTGAAGAAATATTAATTGTTTCTTCGTGTTTTACTTCCGGAATATTCAAATTTATCCACGTAAAAAACCCACTTGTTAAAGAGGTTATGGTCATTATCATTGATATATATAAATATTTTATACTTAACATTAATTCCCCTTTTTTATTAGCCCAACAATCACTGTGCCTTTTCCGGACACAAATACAATAAAAATGTCTAATAGGTATTGAATTTGGGCATTCTATTAGGTTGTGTAACTGGAAATGGCTCTATTAAGCAGAAAAGTACTCATGGTCTAATCATCGTTGTATTATACCGCGAATTCTCTTTTTTTTCAAATTCAGTAAAGTGGTATTTTAGTTATAATCTAGATGTTTTCGGGAGTTTTATAGTTGGCAATAATATCTCCAAAGAATTCAACTCCGCTACACCAGGACCCATCAGAAGCTGGAGTATAAATTTTCATTATTTCGCAAGGCTCGATAATACCTTGTTTATAAAATCTGTTGTTCAAGTATTCGGTAACGGTGCTTATTCCTTGCTCCCAATTATCAAACATTCTCACGTTTTCCCCATAAACTCCCCAACCCCAAGCATTATATGACTCTACCCCGTCTTTAGTTGGGGTATTTTTTCCACAGCTTGATTCTTGAAAGGCAACTGATGCTGTAAGCCAGAAAGGAATGTTATTTTTATCAGCTTCCTCTACGAATACTCTCCCCATTCCTAAAAGAGGGCAGTTAAATTTTTCAAATACATTATCAAGCATAGCGGATCTCGCATCCACACTGTCTAAAGAAAAGGTTGATGCTCCTAATACTAAGGGTTTTGCTGAAAATATTGAGTATTTATCGGTAACATGAGGTTTTAGATTAGTAAAAGACAAAAATAATGTGAATAATGTTATTAGCAGAACAATAAAAGTGCTTCCAAACCAAGTTATGGGAAGTAAGAGTTTTTTAAATGAAATTTCGGGCATAGGTTCAAACATAAACGTTACCTAAAAGTTTACCACATGTTTATAACACACTGCCAACTAAATAACCTACGCTTGCCGCGGCGCCTGCGACAACAATCATTCTGAAAGCCGACTTCAGTTTTTTTGTCGGCAGATATCCAAGTAAAAATAAAGCCGAAATTGATAGAGCCATTGACACGAACTTTGCTAATTCCCTTTCCAGGAGTACGTAAGGTGATAATGGTATGAAGCCCGCAATAAAATAAGAAGCAAACATTAAAATTCCGTCAAGAAAGGGATTCGATTTTTTTATTTCATTACTGTTTGGATCTATTTCTTTAGTTTCTTCTTCTGTAAGAAAAGCACCGGCTCCCATTGATACGGCTTCAACAGAAATAATTATTATTCCCGAAGTAAATATTTGAGGAGTCTCGTATGAAGTTGTAGCTAAACCGAATAAAAAACCGCTTGTGGATACCAGACTGTCTTCTATACCAAAAATTATGTTTCTGATGTTGTCTACGCTAAGTTTCTTCATAAATACTACAGATAATTGTACAATGATAAAAGGAATTTAGATATATGTATAAAAAGCACGGATCTGATTTGCATAAACCTTCAGTTTATTGTATATATACCGATATAAACCGTACACCTTGTACTTACCAATCTACGAGAGCCTTAAAGGTTGGAGGCAAGATATACTGTTATTGCGAACTTCATTTTAACCTGGTGCTATTACAAATGGCGGTTTCCAAATTAAACTACATGCCTGTGCTTAATTCTGCCGGAAAATGATTCGTGGTAGATAGGCTTGTTTAATTTGGGTTAAATGAAGCTATAGAGCATAAAATGAGAGACGAATTAGCTAGTGACGCTCAAAATTTAAGACAAGAAATACAAGCTTCCGAAGAAGTAAAAGAAAGAGAAGGTAGAAGTGAGTTTCTTGAATTGTGTTCGCAGAAAAAGTCGGCAATTTTGGATATTTTAGATGAAAGATTCGGACCCGAGTCCGGAAAGCTTGAAAGAAACCCCAATAATTTTACCAGAGTATCAGAAAATAAAATTGAGGTAAAAAATTGTAACGGTGAAAGAAGTTTTCATAATGCTAGTCATGCAATATTTATTGCAAATGGTACTGTAGATACATTAGCTCACTTATATTTTCCCGAATATTTTAAAAACGGAGATACAAACGGAATGGTTATAACCCGTTTGGAAGAAAAGTACTTAAACGGAGGTTTAACTGACGAAGAATCTGAAAAGTTTGAATATTTAAAATCCATTGAAGTTGTTGCTCTGGCACACGACCTTGTTCAAGACTTTAGTTTGGAAATTAATAAAGACGCACACGAATTTATTGGAAGAAACAGAAGAATGCGTGAAGAATCAAATGAAAACGAGACTATCTCACAAATTCTAACAATTTTACTGGGGTCTGATGAATTGACTGCAAAACTAGCAGTTGGTTTAGATGAGAATGCGAGGATAGGAAAATTTAATCTTACTTTCGGAGAATTATTTACAACTGTAAGAGCTACGGTACCTGTTTTTAATTTTGGTGAACTAGGCGGCGGTAGAGGAAATTTAGATGTTATGCAAGGTGATTTGGCAGCAACTTTAGCGAAAATACCCGGTAACGGAACATCACTGTTATGGAAGGATAAAAGACGGTTTGAAGCTGCATTTGCGATTGCAACCAGTGACTTAAGAGAATTAAGCGGTGGTCCAAATGCCGAAGATTTCATGGATTCTGCTCACAATTTATTGCGGGAATTTAAATTTGGATTGCAAGAGTATTTAAAGGAAAATGCAGAAAGCCTTGATAATCTGGATGTTCAGGAAAATTATGCCAATATTGTAAGGGAGATTGTTTTTTGGTATGGAGTTCAGGAACTGTTTGTACGAAATCAACAGTTACATTTTTTTGAAACATTAGCAGGTATAAGTAAAGTGATTCGAAGCGATGAGTTTTTTAATTATATGAGGGGTAAGTATTCCGAAACACATTTTAACAGGAATGCGAGTACAGGGGCTGAATTTTTTGAGGATTTAAAAAGAACTCACGGAAGGTTTATTTATCAGGTATTTAGAGAAAGATACGATATTTGGGAAAGCACCGCAGAAAGAGAACTGGATTTAGATTATGTATGCGGTGAATTAATTAATAGATTTTTTGATGAAGATGAAAAGGCTAGTTTATCGCAATGGTACGATGTAGAGAAAAACAGGTTATCTGCGGAACAGAAAGCAACTCATATGGGTAGTTTGCTAAAATCTGCTAAATATAATATTCCCGAAAAATTCGTTGATGAAGCGCTGGTAGTAACTGTTAAAAAGGTTAATTCCCCTGTACCTGCATAGGCATAATTATATGAATAAAATTTTCTGAATCTGCGGGTTTAATCAGGCACGGAGTAAGTTTGCCCTTTGATTTAAGAGAAATTCTATCTGCTTTCACATTATTCAAAAAGTCTAACAAATACTTGGAGTTAAATGCTATTTCAAACGGCTCTCCTTCGATTTGAGCCGATATTTCGCTTTGGTGCTCCCCTATTTCCTGAGAGGTCAGCCCAATTTTCATAGTGCCTTTTGAATCAAATGTCATTTTTATTGGGGTTGTATTGTCTTTTGCGAATACGGTTGTAAGTTTTACAGCTTCGAGTAATTCAGCCGAGGAGAACTCCACAGACAATTCGCTTTCTGTAGGAATAATTCTTTTATAATCCGGATATTGCCCATCCAGGATTCTGGTGGCAATTAATGTATCTTCAGATTTGAATAAGGCTAGGTTTTCACTTTCGTTTACTCCGAATTTTATTGATTCTTCAGACCCGGAAAATATTTTTGAAACTTCCAGTAAAGTTTTGGCGGGAATAATAACTGTGAAGTTTTTAAGTTTTTCCGCTTTTACTTCAATTGTTTTTTCGGAGAGTCTAAAACCGTCTGATGCAGCAATTGTAAGTTTTTCTTCGCTTAAATTTAGATAGACGCCGGTAAACACAGGTCTGCTTTCATCTGTTGAAGCTGAAAAGGCTACAACTGAAATCGCGTCTGAATAGATAGATGGGTTAAGTTCAATAAAGGGGAGTTCCGCGCCGAAAGTCGGCAAGGTTGGATAATCGTCAGAATTAACTCCGTTTATTTTTGATTTGGTTTTGTCCGAGGTAAGATGTAAAACATCATCCTTAAGCGTGGCATTTATTGTGCTGGGAGGTAAATTTAAAACAAAGTCTCTAAATAGTTTAGCGGGAACGGTTGTTGAACCCGGTTCCTCTGTTTGGGCGCCTACATGCGTGGTAATTGCTGTTTCAAGATTGGTTGCCGATAGTTTTAGTCTGCCTTCTTCGGCTGAAATTAATACATTAGATAGTATGGGTAATGTACTTTTTGTAGGAACAGCTCTATATATAGTTGTTAAACCTCTAGCTAGATTTTCCTGAAGACATGTAAATTTCATGGTTTTTTGAAAATATATTTTCTACAACGTGTTTGCTTACGCAGGACGTTTTCGTAAATATATTTTCAAAGATCAAATGTTGATAATACTATTTCTTTGGTTTAATCACTACTCTTCTGTTTCTTCCTTCTCCCCTGCTTTCAGACTCAACGTCATCGTATTGTGAAAGAAGCATATGTACATACCTTCTCTCATAAGCTTCCATTGGAGGAAGATCAATTTCGTGTCCTAAAAATCTTACTTTATCAATAAATCTTCTGGCTATTTCTTCAATTTTACCTTGTTTTTGATTTTTGTATCCATTTATATCTATTACAACCTGAACCCACTCATTTAGCTGCTTGAAAATCATTTGATTAACCAAATTCTGAAGGGCGTCCAGAGACTCGCCTCTGTAACCGATTAAAAAATTAAGTTCGTTTCCAGTAATATCTACCATGTAAAAATTATTATCGCCTTGTTTAAGAGATAGCTCCGGGGTAACTCCGATATAATTAAATATTTCATTTATTTTGTTTTTTATAATATCTTCTTTGTTGGTCATTTTCAGTTAGTCCGTTTTATATAGTTCTCGGCTTAAGTATTCTTCGAACTTTATGAATCCAAGGTTTCAAACCTCCCCAACCGGATACAAAATAGCTTTGGGCAATAGAGAAAATGGTTGTAACAACCATGTACAATACCACTCCTGAAGGTAGTGTCAAGCCTATAAGAACATTCATTATAGGCATTGTATATAACATTTGTTGCTGCATATTATAAGCGAGATCATCGGATTTTCCGGGAGTTTTTTTAGCTGCTTTTTCTCCCTGTTCAACGAAAGGCATAGTCATTTTCGAGGAAATTAGCTGAAATAATCCCGCCAGTATCGCAAGAATAAAAAACGGATCTGGTTTTGCCAGATCCATATAAAGAAAGTTTGTGTTGATGATCTCGCCCTCAATCAATTTCAGCGAGTTAAAATATACGTGGGCATTTAACTCATCTATGCCGGCACCTAATGTGAATTTTCTGATTACCCCATAAAGTGCAATTAAAACCAGTATCATTATAATTTGGGTAGAACAGCCTGAGGCAGGATTAATACCGTGTTTTTTAAATAATTCCATTTGCATTTCCGCCTGTTTCTTTTTGTCGTGCTTAAATTTTAATTTAATTTTTTCTATTTCAGGTTGGAGATCCTGCTGTTTCTTTAAAGCTCTAAGCGACGGAAGCATTATGGGAACCAATACAGCTCTAATTATTAAAGTAAGTAAAATAATTGAAACTCCCAGACTTCCCGTTAATCTGTAAAATACAAATATTAAATTAAATAGCGGATTGACAAGTAAATTGTTCCAAAGCTCAGGCATTGCTCTATTTTAGCATGTAGTGTAAATACACTTCACTTAACGGGATCATAACCCCCCTTACTGAAAGGATTGCACCTCAATA
>CAZEAL010000180.1:0-6351 GCA_964510265.1 uncultured Candidatus Saccharibacteria bacterium | reverse complement strand
GTAGAAACTCCCAGAGCGAGAGAGATTTTTGACTTAATTGTTCAGTACGCATACAAAAACGGAGAACCGGGAGTTTTATTTATAGATGCAGCAAATAGAACTAATCCCGTACCGCATTTATATGAGCTTAAAGCTACTAACCCCTGCGGTGAACAGTGGCTAGGCCCTTATGAAAATTGCTGCCTGGGTTCTATTAATATTAATGAATTGCTTGATGAAAACGGATTGCTGGATTGGGACTTATATCAGGATGTTATAGAAGTATCAACAAGGTTTCTTGATAACGTTGTTACAGCAAATAAGTATATTCCTGTTGTTCCGGAATTAAAAGAGGCCGCCGAAAATGTTAGAAGAATTGGCTTAGGTATCATGGGGTTAGCGGACGCTATGTATTCAATGGGAATAAGGTACGGAAGTGATGAAGGAAATGAATTTGCAGCACAAGTATCCGAATTTATGAGATATCACGCTATGAAAACCTCAATAGAATTAGCGGAGGAACGGGGACCCTTTTTAAAAATTAAAGGCAGTATATATGATCCGGAGAACCTGAAATGGGAACCTCCAAAACCGTTAAAACCTTTTAGTAGAGACTTTGGCAGGCCCAGATTAGACTGGGATATTATCGTTGACGGTATAAAACAGCACGGAATAAGAAACGGAGCTCAAACCACGATTGCACCAACAGGAACTATTTCTACAGTAGCCGGTGTAGAAGGGTATGGTTGTGAACCGGCATTTGCTCTGGCATATTTGCGAAATGTGTATCAAGCTGCGGGAGATGAAGGTACTTTAACACTTACTTATGTAAGTCCCTATTTTGAAGAAGCACTAACAAAGCTGGGATATGACTCGGAGACTAGAAAAAGAATTGTTGATAAAGTCGTTCAGACGGGTACTTGCCAAAATGTTTCTGAGCTTCCTGAAAAAATCAGAAATGTTTTTGTGGTGTCGGCAGATATTACTCCAGACGAACATGTAACTCTGCAAGCATCCATTCAAGCATTTATTGATAATTCTATTTCAAAAACATGCAACTTTCCAGAAAACGCTCCGTTAGAAGATGTAGCAAAGGCCTATATGCTGGGGTGGGAGTTAGGTTGTAAAGGGTTGACTGTTTATGTTACCGGTTCAAGGCAGGAAGTTGTGTTAGAAACAAAAGAAACTAAAGAGAAAAAGGCTTCATTAGAAGATAATTCCGTTGTAGTTGGTGCTGTAAGTAAAAGTACTATGGACAGGGCCTATAAATTAATTGGAACTACGTATAAAGTTCTGACACCCCAGGGGAGAGCGTTTATAACTATAAACAAAGGCAACGACGGTAGCCCGTTTGAAGTATTTGCCAATGTGGGTAAAGCGGGAAGTGATGTAACAGCACTTTCTGAAGCTTTAGGGAGATTGATTTCCGGATGGCTTCGTGATTCAAACGATAAATTAAAAACCTTAAAGGAAATTGTTGTACAGCTTATAGGTATTGGCGGGGCGCGTTCTGTAGGTATTGGAGCTAAAAGGGTGAGTTCGGTTCCTGATGCAGTAGCCAAAGTTTTAGCAGAAGAATATGGAGTTCAAATCAGGTCAAATGGAAGCAATCTTGTTGAAGAAAACAAAAAAGAAGTGTCAGTGTTTTCTTATATTAATATGTGCCCGGAATGCGGTAATACTTCTTTGGTGCAGCAAGAGGGATGTTCAAAGTGTTTCGAATGCGGATTTAGCGTTTGTTAGGATTGAGCATAAAAAGTGATTAGCAAAACTAAAGATGGCAAAAATATATACTAAAACCGGAGATAATGGTGAAACCTCTCTCTATTTTGGAGAGAGGTTTTTTAAATCTGAAAATATTTTTGACATATTAGGAAATCTTGATGAATTAAATTCTTTTCTGGGATTGACTTATACTTCAAGATCCAAAGATAAAAAAATAAAAGCTTTAGTAATTAAACTCCAAAGAGAACTTTTTAATCTTGGAGCCGTTTTGGCTATATCAAAGGAAAAAACTCCCCTGAATGAAATTCAGCAGTATGAAAAAAAAGTAAAAGAATTAGAAAGACACATTGATGAAATTGATAAGAAATTACCGGCTTTAAAAAACTTTATTGTACCCTCTGGTGAAATAAATGCGGTTTACTTTCATGTAGCGAGAGCTATATGTAGAAGAGTAGAGAGACACCTTGTAAAAGAGGTTAAAAACAACAGAAGGACCGATTTAATTCCTATAATAAAGTATATAAATAGGTTGTCGGATTTATTATTTACACTAGCCAGGTATTCAAATAAATTGTCTGATAAGAAAGAAATAGTGTGGGGGAGATGATAAAATGATACGTGTTTGCCAGGAAGCTGAATAAACCGTTATTAATACTACCGATATTACTTTTTTCGATTGGATATATAACTTTAAAGTCTACGCATAAAGAATTGGCTGTTCATCAGCTATTTTATTTTATTTTAGGATATATTTTCTATATTTTAATTTCAGCCATACCGTCTGAATTTTTCTCAAAATATTGGAAAGCTTTCTATATTCCCACAATAGTAATATTATTAATAACTGTACTTTTAGGAATAGAAAAATATGGATCATCAAGCTGGATAAAGATAGGAATATTTGTGGTCCAGCCATCAGAGTTTGCCAAGATTTCTTTAATTATTACTTTAGCGGCTTTAATCAGTACTAATACAGAAAGTATAAACTCAGCAAGAAAGATGCTGAATATAAGTTTTTCTTCATTAATTGTGATAATTATGGTATTAGTTCAACCGGATCTGGGAAGTACATTGGTATTATTTATTGTTGTGATAGGGATGTTGTTCTATTCCGGATTAAGTAAGTATTTTTTTATTGGGGTGTTTATAGTCTTAGGACTGTTGTCATCACCCTTTTGGCATTTACTTCAGGATTACCAAAAAAAGAGGGTCCTGGTATTTTTAAACCCATCGTTAGATATACTTGGCGCGGGTTATAATGTAACACAGTCTGTTATAGCGATCGGCTCCGGTGGTTTAATGGGAAAAGGATTCGAGATGGGATCTCAATCACATCTTGGGTATTTACCTGTATTTTGGACGGATTTTATCTTTGCATCTTTTGCCGAAGAATGGGGATTTGTTGGGATTTTAATATTTAATTTAATTTATGTTTTTTTCCTTATATATCTTCTTTATTTAAGTAACCATGCTAATTCGACATTTAAGAGCGTAGTTATAATAGGAGTGTTTTTTGTGTTTTTATTTCAGTACCTGGTTAATGTAGGTATGAATATGGGAATGCTACCGGTAACTGGAATAACTTTACCTTTCATTTCTTACGGAGGTAGTTCATTGTTATCATCGTTAATTTTGTTGGGGTTGGTTCAGTCTATGAATAAAAAATAGCCATTTCATTTTTTGAAGCTTGATTATTTACTATGTTATAATTTCAATTGATAAGCTTGTCTATGAATAACCTGCTGATTTCGATAAATAACAATATCCTGAAGGCTACTCTAACTAGTAAAGAAGGTTTTATGGGATCGACTTTAGAGTTGGCAAAAGATGACTGTGAAAATTCCCTAGTTAAAAATCCCGAGTCTGTATCAAATTATATTGAAGAAATATTAACTCAAACTTTCAAGCACAATAAATCGGGTGTTTCTGTGAGCTATTTGGTAGAACCGAAAGATGTAATCTTAAAGTTTGTTACCGTGAACAAAAAAACTAATGATGTAGAGGAACAAATTATTTCAGAAGTTAAAAATAAATTAAAGGATGTCTCAATTGAAGAATTGTATTTCTCCTATCAAAAAATTGCACCTTTTGTATATCAATTTATTGGAGTTAAAAAGGAAATATTAGAGAAATACCTTGAAGTGAGTAATTTAATTGGGTTACCGTTAAAAAGTGTTGTTCCATGGGTATTATTGCTCCCTAAATTTACTAATAAAAATGAGCCTTGCATATTTGTGGTTAAGAATGTTAATGATCAACTAATTGCTCTTTCAGAAATGAATGGCGTTTATTTTAGTTCTATTTATGAAGATGATATTTCTCCAGAGAAGCTACAGAAACTTATATCCGAACTTTCTGTTTACAGGAGAGCGAATCCTATTACTAAAATATACTCACTTAACACGCAATTTTTCAGTCTTGATCCGGATTGTCAGGTTTTTCCACTGGAAATAGATACTAAAGGTTCTCCTGAGTTGGAAGATTACAAATTACACTTATTGTTTGAGTATGTTATGGAGAATAATCCCGATTTATATTCAAGACAGCTTAACCTAATAAATTTATTGCCAGTACCAGTTTCAGTTAAAAAACATTTATCCCTTGTACCTATAGGTATAGCTTTAGTAATCGCGTTATTTATAGCCGGATCATTTTTCCTAATTAAGAACAGATCGCAAGAAAATACAGGTGAAGTTGCAGGTACAGAAAAAATACAACCTACGCAAACTGTCAATGAGGAACAAGTGGCTGAATCTACTCCTTCTGAAGAAATAAAAGTAGAATTAAAGAAAGAGGATCTTAAAATTAAAGTGGAAAATGGAGCCGGAATTCCCGGTATTGCTGCTAAAACCAGGGATTATTTGAATGATCTTGGATATAATGTAGTGGAAATTGGAAATGCCGATGAAATCGGACGTCAGGATACCTTATTAAAAATCAAACAATCTAAAGTAAATTATAAAGAATTACTAAATAAAGATTTAAGTGAATCTTACAAAGTTGTAGAGGAAGAGAATCTCTCTGAAACTGAGAATTTTGACGTTCTTGTTATAGTGGGTACGCACTAAATGCCTAATCGGTTAGGATTTGAGTGTATAAATTGCCATAAATGGGTAAAATACGAAGCGTGGGGGACTAAAAACAGAAATCACTGTCCCTACTGCTTATATTCCCTTCATATAGATTTAAATATAGGTGATAGATCCTCTCCGTGTGGAGGATTAATGAAACCGATCGGAAAATTCCTGAAACCGGACGGGGAAATAATGCTGGTCCATCAATGTGAAAAATGCGGAATAAAGAGGAAAAATCGAATTGCCGGAGACGATTCTTTCAAAATTGTAGAGAATTTAAAGGTTTTAGAATATTTTTAACGAACAGCAGCGTGGTTTAAGCACCACATTGCTTAAAAAATGTATTTATAGTAATATCTGATTTGCACTTATGAAGTACGCGGTAATTAAGCTTGATGGCAAACAATTTAAGGTATCGGAAGGTCAGAAAATAAAGGTTAATAGCCAACCTAAAATAACTGTACAAGTATTAACCTATTCTAACGGAAACGAACTGCTTATAGGTAACCCATTTTTAACTGATATACAGGTAAAAACCAGTATTTTAGGTGACGAAAAAGGGAAAAAAGTAACTATTCAAAGGTTTAAAGCTAAATCCAGATATAGAGTAAAAAAGGGTCACAGGCAGCCTTTGACTGTGGTAAGGATAGATCAAATAAACAAAGAGGGGGAACAAAAGGAAGTTAAGGTAGTTAAAGAAACTAAAAGTTCTATAGCAAAGTCTGCAAAAACAGAGGCAAAGACTAAATCGAAGGCTACGGAAAAAACAACCTCAAAAGTTAATAAAACACTTAAAAAGGAGGAGAAATAGAAAATGGCACATAAAAAAGCAGGAAGCTCAAAAGCAGGACAAGGGGGTAATGTTGCAGGTAAAAGATTGGGATTAAAGGTATCAAGCGGAGAATTTGTAAAAACAGGAGAAATCATTGTAAGACAAAGAGGTAGAACGTTTATACCGGGTCAAAATGTTGGTATAGGCAGGGATTTTACATTATTCTCGAAAGTGAATGGTGTCGTTCAGTTTATAAATGACACAAGAAAAAAGAAAAAAATTAAAGTAAATCCAAAAGAATAAAGTGTGTCACGGTTTTAACTATTTATCTAATTCCCCTAATACTATCTATCGGATAAAATACCAGGAAAGCTCTTCCTACAATTGAGCTTTTATTCACTGGTCCGAATTCTCTAGAATCAGCGCTTTGCTCTCTATTGTCCCCTAAAAGGATATAAGAATCTTCCGGTACCTTATATTCAACTTCGTCCTTTATAGTTTTCATCCCAAAAGTTTGAATTATTGGCTGTATATAAGGTTCTGAAAGCTCGGAGCCGTTTATATAAACTTTTCCATTAATTAAACTTAAAGTTTCCCCCGGAAGGGCGATCAAACGCTTTATTAAAAGTCTTTTGTTGTTTTGCGGGTGGTTAAAAATCAATATTTCACCTCTTTCAAGATCCTTAAATTTTATAGATATTTTTTCGGCAATAATTTGTTCACCATCTTTAAAGGTTGGGAGCATTGAATCACCAGATACTCTTAATAACTGCCCGACAAAAAAGTAAACAAATGCGAAAA
>CAZEAL010000179.1:0-8676 GCA_964510265.1 uncultured Candidatus Saccharibacteria bacterium | reverse complement strand
ATCTGAAACTACTCGGGGTGGGTAACCGTTTTTCCTTTGAATTATCGGCTAGACTTCTTCACGCATATCTGGAGTATCAGTTGAAGTTTGACTATTCCTTGTAAATGAAGTTTGTTAATTGTTGTATTTGAGATCAACCATCATCATAAACTTCTTGTTTAATGGTTGTGTAAGTGCTCTTTGTGAAGAACTTCACCTTTCATGGCTTTTTCAACAGCGTGTATGAAAACTACGTATGCTTCAATAAACTCTCTTCCGGCAGGAACATCGTCTACATTATAATGCGATTTTTCTTCGACTTTGTGGAAAAGATGTAAAACAATTTCTCTATTCTCGGGGGATTCTATATGATCTAAAACTTCATCCAACTTTTTTGTTTCAACTGCTTTATCGGCGAGAGCTATTTCAGGTTCAATGGAGCCGACAGGCTTAACCCCCTCATATTTAGCTCCCTCCCCTTCCCTGTGTATTCTCACCAAAATTTCAAATAGTTCTATTTCAGCCTTGTCCATCTCTTCTTTGGTTTTGGCTTTCTTTTTCTTATCTTTTGCTCTTTTCAATGCTTTTCTTATTTCGTCTTCATTTTCTGGTTTAACCCAAATAAGAATGTAGTTAACATTATCTTTTTCCATTGCTTTTCTGGCGGCATTTATCACAGGGCCGTCCAGAGTATCACAATGGGCGGATACGGGTTTAGCAAAGAAAAAACCACTAACAATGAGTAATAACAGAACCGCAAAGCCTTGTAGGATTATCTTCCTTAGTTTCATACAACACTTTCATTATACCAAAATAGTATTTTGAGGCAAAAAATAAAGAAGATATCATTTAGTGGATTTTGTAAAGGTAAACATAAACAGACGATTTGAAATACTTTGGGGTCGTTAATAATAACTTCTTAGAACCAATTATAGAACAAATGGAAGTGTTAAGACACGCCTTTCCTGCTTATATCTATGCCTGACAACAAAATCACCAAGCCCAAATCTATTGATGAGATGAAAGAAATTGTTCAGCAATTGGATTCTGGTTTTGGAGCTGAATATGTTCTAGGTAAAGTAGAAGAAGAGCATAAGATCCTCAAAAACTCCAATGCCAAAGGCGTGCAACCTGAAAATTATTTGTATAAAGCAATGACTTTATTTGAATTTGATAAAGGTATTTTGCTACTAAATTCAGTTCCTGATCTTCATATAACTTTCGCATTAGAATTTTTTAAGAATTTACAGAAGGAATATGACTGTAAAACTGTAAGTGAAAAATCTATGGCTGAAATTGTGGCACTTAATTTCGTGAGAATTTTGGGAATACAAAGAAAGATCAACTCGTATTTGGATAAAGGTTCTGTAACGGACACGGGAGTCGGTTATCTGAATGTAATGAGTAAAGAGCTTGATAGGGCTGAGAGGCATTATCAAACCTCTCTACAGATGCTAAGAATGCTTAAAACTCCCCCAATTTCTGTAAACATCAAAACCCAGACCGCAATTGTTGGCCAGAACCAAGTTGTTCAGTCTAATAATCAAAATGATAAACCCTTATGATTTAGGAGAAATTGTGGAAAGCGTCCAAAATGTAAGTATAAACAGTCTTGTGCGTAAGGCTAAAGAAGAGTTTAAACTTCAATTTATAAAATCTCATTTGGAGTTAGGAGGAAAACAAATCCTGATAGATACTTCAAAAACTAGATTTGGTGGATCAAGGTTGTGGTTTTTGTGTCCAGTTTGCAATAAAAGGAAGGGAGTCCTTTACATAGGAAACATGAAGGTTGGATGTAGAGTATGTTTAAATCTCAAATACAGAAGACAACGATATAAAGGAATGATTGAATCTAATCTTCAAACGGCTTTCCATTAAGCATCCATTGCTTGGTAAGCTTATCTAAATTACCTACAAAGAAATTGATGCTACCATCATCGTCAAAACTAAGATTTATGGCTTCAACTTTGTCTGTCTCTCGTGTGAACTTAGCCACCTGTCCGTTTGAGAAGTGAACCTTAAAGCCATACACCTCCTTTTCGTTTTTAAGAATTTCAAATAATTCGTAGTTTGGCCATTTGTGATAACTTTTAACGGCCTTGTAAAAGGATTTTGACCATCCGTGGACATTGAAAAAAGCCTCATAAAAAGCAAAACATTTAGTGATAAGTTCTTGAACTTTTTCTAAAGGTAATGACGATGCGATACCGCCGTCAGAATATCTAAATTCAGAGTCAGTTAAGCAATAATCTGAATGGTAAAAACTATTGCGTATCTTGTCGCTATGAAAATCGTTAATAATTTTGATTAGTTCATCTTCTTTCGCTTCCTTGGCTAGTTCTATTACCCTGCCTATTTTTTGTTTAGTAGAAGGGGGTATTGAATGTAATGACCCTTTCTTTCTTCGGGCAAGATCTAAAAACGGACTTACATTATATGGTCGGCCACACAAGATATGAAGAAGGTTGGCTAGGAAGCTCCAAGGCAACGCCATTTCAAGTGCGTGAGAATACATCAACAAACCTATTCTATAAACTCGTTTTGAGGATGGGTTTTTCTTACTCTCACTTGCTAACAACTTGTTAAAATCATCAAAGAAATCATACATTTCATCTGCTGGATCCCAATGTCCATAATGCATACCCGACACTTGAAGAGTGTTATAAAGCGACTCTACTGGATTCTTTGCAATCGATTTTTTAAGTAGCTCTTTAAGATATTCTTGATATTCATCATAAATTTGCTGTTTTTTAACCGTAGTCGTATTTTTCATAACACCATTATATACATATTTAAAATACCCCACACCCCAACTCACTATATTGTTTTGGTATATAATACTTTTGATGCTAGATTTCTTATCCTCATTCTTTTTCGCACTTATAGTAATGGCGGTTTATTTTTGGTTATTTGAATTTACACCCATTTCTATACTTACCTATCAGACAAATAAGCTTTATAAGAAAAATCTAAAAATGATTACAGACTCAAGAGACGCGGATTTAAAACATCTGGAGAAGAAAAAGGATGACGAACTTTATAAGGAAAGTCTTGAGGTTATGGAAAAAGAAATTAAAGGACTTCAAGAAAATAGAAATGAAGTTTTGAAGATAATAGGAAAATATCAAGATGCTAACAAAAAATATCGTAATGTCCTAAAAATCTGGAGGGAATTTCTCACCAATCTGGAAGAATATAACAACGCAAGGTTGGATAGTTATGTCGGTATGGATGAAATAATGAGTAACGACAGACAAATAGAGCTTAGAAACAAACTTTTAACAGGTGAGAAAATAATAAAAGAAATATCCACCAGTATTTTTACCTAATAAACACTTTGGCTTATGGACAAGATCTTTGGCAAGCATCAAAAAAATAAGGTTTTAAGAATTACACTATTTTTTGGAATTATTTTGATTGTAGCCATAGGAGCATTTCGTTTTTTTAACCTTAAAAATTTTATTGGGGATAAAATCGGATCCTTTTCCAAAAAAAGTAGTGAGATTCAAAATACAAATACTGAAAAATCTAAAACAGCATCTTGCACAAGAACTACTAGGCTTGAAAACAAACCACAATATGATAGAGCCTTAAGTTTAATAGCTGAAAGGTATGAAGTGTGGGAGAAGAGTCCAGGTTTAAACACTTTTCCCTCGCAATTAACTAACTGCATAAAAATAGTTGAGAGTGATGTGAGGGCATCACAGAAGGTTGAGGGATATTTTGAATTTAATGGTGAAGAAATTAAAGATAACTATTTCCCCATTTATGTTGATAAAGATTATAGCTATTCAGATGACATAGTTAATGCACTTCTTTTAGTGCACGAGATAACACACGTTAGGCAGTATCTCGATTTATTGAATGGGAAAGATAATCTATCGTGTATTGATAAAGAGGTTGAAGCCTTTTTTGGTGAGTGGGAATTTTCTCGTTTCCAGGGAGATGAGACAAATAAATCAATTGACCTTCGTATAAAATATGATGAAGATCTCAATCCCCAATTGCAGATAATTAAATCAATCAACAATTATATTGTATCTCAAAAATTTGTAGGTCTTGTAGAACTTTGCAAAGACGAATCGTCAAACAATCCGTGCAGTAAAATTATTGATGACCATCAGAAACAAATGATAAAAGAAATTGTAGTAAGTGACGATTATTACCAAAAACAGTGTGAACTTCAATAAATACCTTTTGATTAAGTTAAAGTGATAAAATAGACAAAGGCTACCCGTGATAAACGGGTATTTTTATAAGATCCTGTTTACTAAGTATATTAAAATTACAATGATTCCTGAAGAAAAATTTAGCAATGAAATTTGGTGGGTTTTACAAGAAATAAAGAAAGAGCGACTGTATTCTCCAGACGGAGATAAAAACAAAATCGATTTTTCTATTCGCACTTCATCACATACAGATGATAACACCCCACCTGCTGAAACCCAGAGAAAATTACTTATCAAATTGGTTGAATGGAAAGCAATTGAATTAAGGCAAAACCTAGTTGAGATATTGGATGAAGTTCGCAACAAGATTAGCAAAATGCCTTCCAGTGATGCAAATCCGATTATCGAGCTACCCGAACCGACAAAGCCTCCGACTAAATATGTAATAACAATCATGCAATCAAGATTTAACGAAATCTACGACAGATATAGTCAGCCCACTTCTCCCAAAATAAGTAACAACATAAAACCTCCATCTAAACCAGCGATAAGAAAACTGCTTAATGAATTAGTCAAAAGTCGTAAATTTGGAAAAACTGAAGTGGCTTTCCTGAAATTTCTGGCTAAAGACTTTGAGCCAAAGACGATAATTCAAATTGGAAATGATATTTCTTCTAAGGCCTGCAAACAACTTAAATCAAGGATTCAGAAGAGAATTAAAAATACAGGATTCCAAGTAGAAACAATTAGAGCTGATAAATGGGGCGGACAGGCACAGTATCAGTTGAAATATCTTACTCAAACTGGAAATCAAAACTAAAAATTAGCTTCAGAAATCTTATCTAACTCCTCCGCTATCTTATTATCACTTTCTCTCTTCAATTATTTAGGTTTATATTTCTTACCGTCACACTGTGACATCTAACCAGTCTTTAGAGAAAATGTAGATAGATTAAATTATTATGACTCAAGAAAACATTAAACTTGATGACTATTACAAAACTTCGGATTTGGCTTTGGCTGCCGTAATCTCTATCTGGTTTCCAATTGTCGTCATTGATCGCACGGATCCTCATAAGGCAGAGTTTCTTTTCAAGAGAGAGGAAGGGCTTGAAGATGTCGTGGAGTCTTTTTGGAAAAGAGAACTAAAAATAGATGCACTTGGTTACTTTAACCAATTAAAAGCATTAAAGGCAAGGCTGTATGAAAGAGAATAAATATGGAGAATTATAACGAAAGAAAATTAAATCTACTACAAAATATAGGAAAACTTATCAAGGTAATTGATGATGAGGTTGATTGGTATATAGCTTCATTTAGAGAAAAGGATCCAAAAAGAAGAATGTTGGCTCGGACATTCTTTTTCGAAAAGTTAAAGGAACGAGAGCGACTAGCAAAGGAGGCATATGTTCGTTCCAAATGAGGATTCACCGAGAGATTTTAAGGAGCTTATGGAGGACGAGTTTGGAGTTGAAACTCAAGTTGAGAAGGAAGAAGTAAAAAAGTTGATTGATACCTCAAATTTTAAGCCCATTACCTGTGATGAGTTGACAAAAATACTAGGGCTTACCATTAAGCGAGATGAAACCAATAAAATAATTACTTTTTTAGCCCAGTTGTCAGCATTTACAGAGGATTCTCAGCTAAATATAAGTTTCAATGCACCCAGCTCCACAGGTAAAAGTTTCATTCCTCTTGAAATAGTAAAGTTGTTTCCCGATGAAGATGTGATTAAGTTGGGTAACTGTTCTCCTACTGCTTTCTATCACGAACAAGGGGAATACGATAAAGCAACAAATACAATTAAAGTAGATTTATCCCGAAAGATTATTATCTTTCTAGATCAGCCAAACATACAATTACTTGAACGCACAAGATCGCTTCTTTCGCACGACGAAAAAATAATCAAGGCAAAGATTACAGATAAAAACCAGAAAGGCGGAAATAGAACTAAGACTGTAGCTATTAAAGGATTTCCTGCTGTTATATTTTGCACCGCAGGTTTAAGACTAGACGAACAAGAAGCCACAAGATTTTTATTGTTATCCCCCGAAATCAATAATGAAAAGATTAGAGAGGCTATTTTTGAGAAGATAAAGAAAGAGGCGGACAGTAAAGGCTACAAAGAAATAACAGAGCGAGACCCAGATCGCAAACTTCTGAAAGATAGAATTTTGGCAATAAAAGAAGCCAATATACAAGAAATAAAAATCGGCAATTCTAAATTAGTTGAAGAAGAGTTTTTTAAGGGCATCAAACAAACCAAACCTAGGCACCAAAGAGATATAGCCAGAGTCATAAGTTTAATCAAAGTTTTAGCCCTTCTTAACTTATGGTTTAGAGAAAAAGACGGGGACGCAATTGTGGCCAATGATGACGATATAAAAGAAGCGTTTAAAATTTGGATAAGTATATCTGAGTCACAAGAACTCAATCTTCCACCATATGTGCTCAACCTCTATAAAGATGTCATTCTGGGTGCCTACAGTGCAGTTAAGAGAGGTCTAAGCAGGCAAGAGATAATGAAGAAGCACTTCGAAGTTTATGGAAGATTTTTACCCGATTGGCAGCTTCGCCAATGGATTATTCCAATGCTTGAAACTTCAGGCTTGATTACGCAA
This sequence comes from uncultured Candidatus Saccharibacteria bacterium, assembly GCA_964510265.1. Taxonomy (GTDB): domain Bacteria; phylum Patescibacteriota; class WWE3; order UBA101185; family UBA10185; genus 2-02-FULL-38-14. The sequence goes on along the minus strand of CAZEAL010000179.1, from coordinate 1,907 downwards.
GAAGCAGACAGTTTTGATAAAAGAAAAATCCTTATTAGTCCCACATCAGAAATAAATAGTGAGTCGGATGGTGGGGTAGATGCATTTTTGTTAGCCCAAGAGGTTTTTAGTGAAAACAAAACATGACCATAGAAAAAGCGAGGAAAATCTTAGGTGAATGTGCCGATTCGTTGTCCGACCAGAGACTATTAGAAATTATTACATCCTTTAATCAAATTATCGAAGTAGGTTTTCAATTATTTGAGACTAAATATAACCAAAACACCTTTGACAAAGCAGGAGATAAAGAAACATAATATGGAAGTGACTAAAAAAGCCTATATTTATATTCGAGTAAGCTCAGAAGAACAGGTTTCCAACTACAGTCTTGATAATCAGGAGGAGTATTGCAGAAAAGAAGCTGATCATAGAGGTTATGTGGTAGAAAAAGTCTACAGAGAAGAAGGTGTAAGTGCTAAAAATATCAACAGGCCAGAGCTAATCCTACTTCTTGAGGATTCCCGCAAAAACAAAAACGAAATTTCCGCTGTGTTTATATACAAGATAGACAGAATTAGTAGGGAAACCTTTGACTATCTAGCTATCAAAAAACGGTTGGCTGATTACGGCATAAGAATAATATCTGTAACCGAACCCACAGAGGACAGTCCTACAGGAGAATTTCTTGAAACACTTCTGGCTGCCAGTGCGAAATTGGATAACGCCACAAAAGGATTAAGAAGCCGTGATGGTATGAGAAAAAGGTTGGAATCGGGATGGGCTAATGGTAAGGCAGCTTTGGGTTATATTAACATTGAACGAAACGAAAAACAGATAATCGAGCCAGACCCAGAACAATTTGATCTTGTTAAAAAGTCGTGGGATGAAATGTCTACAGGAGCATATTCTCTAGAAACAATGGCAACTTATATGAATAAGTTAGGCATACTTGTAAAAATTGGAAATCGGAAAAACCCCGTTAGAAGCCAACATGCTCAAAGACTGTTTCGAGATAAGTTTTATTGTGGCTATGTAGTAAGTCAAAAATTTAATGTTGATAGGATCGGAAATCATCAGCCAATGATTAGTGAAGAAACCTTCTATAAGGTGCAAGCGATTATCGATAAGAGATCGTTTACAGGGGGAATTAAATACACAAAATTAAATGAAAACTTTCCGTTGAGAGGACATGTTATTTGTGGAATTTGTGGACTAAAAATGACAGGCTCATTCTCTAGAGGCAGAGGTGGACACTACCCGTATTATTATTGTATTGGAAAACACTTCTGTAAGTCTTATCAGAAAGATTATTTTGAAAATCTATTTTTAGAATATCTGAGAGAAATTCAACCAAGCAAAGACTTTACACCACTATTTAGTGAAATGGTGGCCGAGAAGTGGGAAAGCAGATATTCACACCTTATAAGTAACCAAAAGAAAATTCAAGATGACCTAGAAGCTCTCTATACGGTAAGGAAAAGACTGGTATCAAAGAATCTATCAGGTGTATATTCAGACGAGATATTTAGAGAGCAGATGGACTTAATCGAAGATAGGATAATTGTAGCTAAATCAAACAATAACGAAGCTCACCTGCAAAAAATAGATATTAAAATCGTTACTAAATTTATGAATAACTTCTTGTGGAATCTAGATAAGGCGTGGAAAGAGGGAACCTTGAATCAAAGGAAGTTGCTTACTGGTTCTATTTACCCCGAAAATGTGATTTTTGAAAATAACAAATTTAGAACCACTAAATTGAGCCAATCTTTCGAGCTAATTAGGCAATTATCTACTACCCCTACCTCCTCTTGGGTGGTTGAGGAGATTTGAACTCCCGACCTTCCCCTCCACAGGGGGACGCTCTAACCAACTGAGCTACAACCACCATGTATAATTTAAAACTATGTCTCTAAAATAATCTCACC
>CAZEAL010000178.1:0-3358 GCA_964510265.1 uncultured Candidatus Saccharibacteria bacterium | reverse complement strand
CACAAAGCTGTGGATTTTGTCTTCTTAAATTACAAATTAAACGAAATGAATGACCTATATTACATTGAGCTCTACAAATTACTGAAACCCAACATAATTACAGTAGGAAAAGGTTTCCCGGTAAAAAACAGGGAAGACCTTAAACTACGCTACTCTACAGTAAGAGAGATGGATGCCGAGGTTACATCCACGACAAAAATAATCACTGCAATAATTAACAGCCACAACGTAAATTCCAAAAGCAGTAATAGCTAACCTCTACTTGAGTATTTACTCCAAATAATTCTGCTTTGAATTCCATAGTTCCACATAAATGCGAAACACAAACCAACAAGCCAGAAAATATTAGAGACTAAAATACTCTCCCCAAAAATCGCATTGCCTATATAAACTACAAATGCCTGTATAAAAGTGGACATAACTACAACTGCATAGTACTTAACAAAACCGGAAAAAATCTTCGGACCATTATCAAACTTAGTTTTATTAAATGCGAAGTAATTGTTCAAAAAGAACGCTAATACAATCGAAATATGGTCGGCTATTATTACGGAGACAAATGGCGCCAAACGGGTAGAATTGAGCAAAATATTAAAAAATAAATACTGCAGAACAACGCTGATAATTCCAACTAATCCAAACCGAAATATTCTGAACTTTTCATAGGCGGAGCGCATTTTACGAAGTTTAAAATATAAGGTCACATCCCCCAGAAATTTCTCTTTTAGCAATTGAATAGCTGTATAATTAGAAACTCCGTATTCCCTAGGAAAGTGGGAAACTGAAACTTCAGCGAATTTTGCCCCTACAAGCTCGAGCTTTTTTATAAGTTCGGGCAGTATGGAAGCATCGGTAGAAACCAAATCTATTTTATCTAACAACTCCTTCCTAACTAGTCTAAAATCACAATCCGTATCCCTTATAGGTATTTCAAAAACAAATCTACTGAATCGTTCATACAAATTCCCCAAAAACACTCTTATAGCTGAGTCAGACCTTGATTCTTTATAGCCGTTAACCACGTCCGCACCTGTTTCAATTTGCTTGTCTACAAGTCTTCTCAAATCATTCTCCAACCTGTATTGAGCATCTCCATCTGTATAAAAAACCCACTCGCAAGCCGCTTCTTTAAATCCATATTTAATAACTGCATACCCTTCAGTATTGCCCGATTTATCAATTATCTTTAAATCCGGGTGCATTTCTCTCAAATGTTTTATTTCTTCTAATGTATTGTCTTTGGAAGTACCACCATTAATGGCTATAACTTCAAGTTTTTCCGCAACTTTCCCGCCGAACATATATGCATCTTCCACCTGTTTTTTAACAGTTCCCGCATCATTATAAAAAGGAAAAAATATTGTCAGCGAAGTTAATTTTTGATCTAGCATAAATGCAATTATAATTCTAATTGCATAAAAATCCTATCAAGCAAGGCGAACACTGCTATATAATCTAATAATCTGCGGCAAGACTATATGATGAGTAAAGAAGAATTCAACAAAATAAATAAACTGGAAAACACCCACTGGTGGTATGTTGGTACCAGAGAAATATGTTTTGATATTCTTGAAAGATATTTACCACAAAAGACAGGAATAAAATCACTGGATGTAGGTTGCGGAACCGGCGGTAACCTAAAAATGCTTATGAAATACGGGGAGGCAGAAGGTATTGACGTGGATCCGTACGCAGTAGAACTCACAAAGCAAAACAACTACAACTGCAGAGTCGGGGATATGCATAATTTAAACCTACCTAAGGAAAATTACGATTTAATTACTTTCTACGATGTTATAAACCAGACAAAGCCTGAGCTAACTCCCAAAATTTTTAATGATGTTTTCAGTGGACTCAAATGCAGCGGTATACTTTCGTTCAGAGAACCAGCCATGGACATAGCCGCCGGAAGACATGACAAAGAAGTCGGAATATTACACAGATTCAATAAAAACAACACCAGGAAAATGCTGGAAAAGTTGGGATTTCAGGTTTTATACATAGGATATATAAATTCCTTTCTTTTTTTGCCGATTGTATTAAAGCGAAAAATTGATAAAGCATTCAATTTGCCTCCGAAGTCGGATGTTAAAAACCATTCGGAAGTAGTGAATTCTTTTTTATTGTGGGTTTTAAGGATAGAAAAAGTGATATTAAAGTTTGTATCCTTTCCGTTTGGGGTTTCGATTTTAGTAGTTGCCCAAAAAAAGTGTTGAATTAGATTTAATTTTAAATGTCACAGATAAAGGACGACGGCCTAAATCCATGTATCCACTAACACTAACTGTTGTTATAATATTTACAATTGTCAGTTTTAAGAGCTATTATGATAATTCTTTCGGGATCTTCTAATCCCGATCTCGCAACAAAGATTGCAGAAAAATTAAAAAAACGAATCTACTTTCCCTGTACACAATTTGCTGATGGGGAAATAAGAGTACAGATTCCAGTTTCTTTAAGAAAACAAAACGTTTATATAATTCAATCAACTTCTCCTGACACTAACAAACACATATTGGAATTATTCTTAATGGCAGACGCCGTTAAAAGAGCGTCGGGCAAAGAGGTAACCCTAGTAATTCCTTATTTTGGCTATTCCAGACAAGACAGAAAAGATCAGCCTCGCGTACCTATAAGCTCCGCACTAATCTCACGATTATTAAAAGTTTCCGGCGCGGATAGAATAGTTACCGTAGATATACACTCTGATCAGCAGCAAGGGTTTTTTGACGGTCCCTGGGATAATTTATATGCAAGCTACGTTCTTCTTCCTGCAATTAAACAACTGAAAATACCAGATTTGGTTATCGTATCACCGGATAAAGGGGGAACCATGAGAGCCAACGCCTACGCAAAAAGGATTCAAGCTGAAGGAATAGCTGTGGTTTACAAGGAAAGGGATGTACATCTAAGAAACATATCAAAAGCTCTAGATGTAATCGGTGATGTGGAGGGTAAAAACTGCATAATAGTGGATGACATAATCGATACTGGAGGCACCATTTTAAACGCGGTAAATTTACTAATACAAAGAGGTGCAAAAAAAGTTTTTGTTTCGTCGACCCACGGTTTGTTTTCAAACAACGCTATACAAAAACTTCACGATTCGGCAATTGAAAAAATAATAATTACAGATTCCATTTATATTGAGGGTATGAAATTCACTAATAAGTTTAAAATTGTCAGCGTAAGTAAATTGTTAAGCGAAACAATTAAAAGGATAGAAAACGGCACACCGTTAAGTGCGGGCCTCTTAGATTAAAGATGATTAAAGAGTTAATTAATTCACATATTGATAAATATTAATATATAATTATTAAATGAATCTGAAGCCACTTTTATGCGTATTCGCCCACCC
>CAZEAL010000177.1:0-2852 GCA_964510265.1 uncultured Candidatus Saccharibacteria bacterium | reverse complement strand
AATTTATATTTGTTCTATTTTTGTCAATAGAATTTCCAGCTGTTCACTGACATCGAAAATTTGATTAGTTAAATTACAAAAGTGTTTGGGTGTTAATTTGTGTTTCTTTTTTAACGGTTTTCCTAAATGATAACCATTCGTTGTCAGTTCAATAAAATCCTTCTCAATTTTATCTATGGTTATATAACAACTGGTATTTAATAAATCATATGTCAATGTACTACCCGCTTCAACCTTTACTTCCCCTAAAGATTCTTGTTTAGGGCCGTAACCCATGGCCATTGCCCGTCCGTCTGCCGATACTTTACTTATAAATAGATGTGCATTGTACAAGTTTCTGGTCCTCCAAATTTCTTAACTAAGTATTTTAATTGTAATACGATAATAAACAAAAAGACAGCTAAAGGTGTTTGCAAAACTGGTATCTTTTACCGTTCTCACTTTTTAACCATTCTTCCAGAAATGCATCTAATCCTAACGCTTTTCCGGTTTCGTAAATATCTAGTTTATTAGTCTTACTATCTCCAAGATTTTTGAGAAACTCAAATTTGGCGATCCCAAGATGGCTTTTTATTAGTTTAAGAGAATCCTTGGTCCCCAAAATGTAATCGTTCTGAAGTAGTTCTAGTATACCTTGATATGAAATTGAACTCTTATTACAAACGTATTCCATTATAGCGTCAAGTATTATAACCGCTCGATAATAAGGTACTTCAAAAAACGCATCCTTTGCGAAAGGAGCTAGACGTGTATCGCTAGTCCAGTAATTTTTAATTTCCTGAAGAACGCACAGATCAGTGACTACCTCATTAAACAAAAAGTACTCATCATCTTTCTCTTTGAAACCTGATTTAATAACAATATACGTGTTGTTGTCGGTAAAATGAACTAAATTGTATGAAATACTGTGGACTAGTTCGTGGCACAAAGTTCTTAGCATAGAACTTTCTTTTCGAGCTTTTCCAGTTGCATCATTAATCTTAATATATATATGAAGATACTTATTTGAGTACATCGCTCGTGTATCATTTGAATACCCCAGCTCATCTCTAAGTTTATTGAAACTATCCTCATCCATTATATGTATTCTAGTTCTAGGTATGATCCTTTGAGATACGTCAACGTTGAGTTTTTGCATAAAGTGTTTTGTTAGATTTTCCCTAATTGCAGCTATTTTTTCGTCAAATCTATCATAAGTAGTTTGAACTTCAGGAAAAGTTAAATTTTCAATATAATATTTAAATGACCGTATTTGTAATGGAGTAGCCGCGCGTTCGAAGTTGTATTGAGGTGCAATAATATAGATAGGTTGGCCTGACATTTATATTTATTATCAGGTATATGCAACATAAGACGCAATAATTTTATTGCTTTTTTTTAAGTTTCTGGGAACTTTAGTTATATTTAGTTCTTTTGAGTCTATTGCTTATTAAATTCACTAGATTTATTCTGTATAATGTGAATATGAAAAAGGTTGTACTGGCCTTGTATACTCTTTTATTTCTCTTTCTGGTAGTTGTTATTTTAAAAAATGTCAATGATAGAAGTTCAATAGAGCAAAAGAACGGAAAAAAGGAATTTCTTTCCAGGGATACGTGCGAAATAAAGTTGGAAAAAATTAGAAAATGGATCGATGAAAAGAATTATTGCGAAACTGTTGATGATTGTCTGATAGATGACTCTCATTTTGGGTGTCCTATGGGCTGTTATCAATTGATTAATAAAGACGAAGGTCTTGAGGATGTCCAAGGAGCATATAATGCATACATAGACTCTTGTGGAGCATGTTTATTTGATTGTGGCAGGACTTTTGTGAAAGACGAAGTTAAATGTGTGAAGAACAAATGCGTAGATAACAGATATGTGGACGAACAAGAAAAAGTGGGTTCTTTTTGCGGCGGAATTGCTAATATACCCTGTCCCGAAGGATTCTCTTGCAAGTTAGAAGGTAGTTATCCTGATGCAGGAGGGAAATGTGTGCCTTATATTAAGCCTATTAATATCCGGTAAATAGAATTCAATTCTGAAAGATTTCGACAATATTAATAAACTTTATTTGGTGAGTTAATTATTAGTGTTTTATTGTTACAGTGCTTAGTGGTTTTTGTGGGGCCGCTCAACAGTGGCGTATTGTTGAGCGGCATATTCGGTTGTGACGTTACCACATATCTCAGTTTCTAAACAGGAGAACCTTAGCCCACCGGTGTACCTTAGTGGCTTTTTTAATTTCTTCTTCTTTTGCCTCCAGATTCGAAAAGTAGGCAGCTGCGATAAGAGCCGTAACAACGTAGGCTATGATCGCAGTGAAAAAGAAAGACTCCGCACCTATTCGCCCCGTCCTAGATTCTGGTAGTAGGTTCCAGAGTGTCAAAAAGAACGTGGGAAGTGCAAATACTGAGGCAACGTTGCCCAGAATTCGGGCGAGGTCGTCACGGATGGTGCTTGTGTCGTTTTTCACATTTCCCTCCAGCGTTGTAGTTATCCGATAGTATAATTTGATAAGGCAGTATTGTAAATAATTGTTTTTTAAATTGTATTCTGATCATATTTCAAATAACAAACCAAGTGTGATATTATATAGGTCACGAAGGTTAGTTGTGTTGAGGATAGCTCGGATGGTTAACCCCCCGTGGCCAAACGAGTTAGGCGGTGAAAACTCCCCCGTACCCACTGCCGATCTCGCACAACTAACCTTTCTCTTTTTTATACTTTAATTTACACTCCCAACTGAAAATGCTACTATCTGACCTAGGCTTCACTCCGTTACGCCAACGTAGCTCAGGGGTTAGAGCGGGCGTTTCATAAGCGCTAGGTCGGTGGTCCGAGTCCACCCGTTGGCACCATGGGTTACT
>CAZEAL010000176.1:0-3655 GCA_964510265.1 uncultured Candidatus Saccharibacteria bacterium | reverse complement strand
GGCATACTAGATAAATTGTAGCACTATGAGATTATTTAATTCTTGACTCAACTGACTCACTGACTTTTGTACCTTCCAGACTAACTCCATCCCATTTCTCATTCGTACATGCTCTTAATAAAAACAGATCAGCCGGTAATATATATGGGTTTAAAAACCAATCACTAGCTACATCTTCAAATGAACCAGTTATCTCTAAAAGAACAACAGAACCGTCATCCTTAACTCCGTATTGATCCATTATCGTATCAAAGTTAAATTCCCTACAAGGCGCTGTAACATCTCCAATCCCGATAGCTGCTAAAACCCCATCCTTGATTTCAACTCCTAAAGCATATCTTTTGGAAGGTGTTGCTTTTACAATAACAAAACTATGTTCAAATCCTTCTCTCATACTTATTAAACCCCATGCCTCTCTTAAAAAACTTACTTCATCTTCTTCAATTTCCGAAAAATAATCATCTATTATTTCACGAAGATGTTTCTCATTACTCACAATTCTTCCTGAAATAGAGGCATCTAATAATATTTGGGTTGATGATATATAGGTCGCTGCTTTCCTAACTCTTAAAATAGTTGCAGGATCTTCAGATTCTCTAATATCAGCCATAAGATTAACTGCAATATCTTGTGCTATAGTTTCCACCAAGAATGGGTTGTTAAGATAAGCTTTTTCCATAAACCTGAACCAAAGCTCACTTGAATCAACACTTCCTCCATCTTTTATATCAATCTGATCAATCAATTCATGAGTAGAAGCTTCGAATCCACTAAGAGCCTGGGTGTATTTGGGATCTGATTCAGTTCTGGCCTCTTCCATTTCGGAAGTCAGTGAACTGCTTAAAAACCCCCTTATTTCCTCTGTACTTCTTAATTCTTCGCCTCTAAAATGTGTAGACATAAAGTTATAATACTATATATTTGTATTCAACCCCATGCCATAGTATTATCAAGCTAATGGAAGAAAATAAAAGCAAAGATATATGGATAACTTTAACCACAATACTTTTGATTGTATTAATTGGCACCGTGGTTTTCTTTTGGCAGAATTATAAAAGGCTTAAATCTTCAAATACCGAACCACAGGTTCAAAAGCTAGTTGAAGAAGAAAAACCAGTCGATAATAACGTAGCCGGCACCATTGCTCCTTCACCCGCTACCACATCTCCGGACACACCCAACCCGACACCATCGGAAGAAAATAAAACCGAAGTTATTTTTGTTTCAAACGGGCTTTTTACGGAAGAGGAAAAGGTAGAATTATACGAAAAACTTATAGAACCGTTTCTTGATTTTCAAAAAGATTCAAATATCCAAACCCTTACTTTGGAAATTGAGAAAAGCAGCCTTCAAAATGCCGGATATAAATATAAAGTAAGTTACATAAACAAAGATGGTTCAAAAGGCGGCTTGTTATTTGGACTGAACACTCCCTTAGAATGGTGGCTTCCCGAATGCTTGAACGGCTGCAGTTTTTCGGATTCCTTTAAAGGAAAATATCCTGAAATCGTAGAACAATTGGACTAATCAAAACTTTTACTTGCACTACAACTTTCGCGCCAGTATTATAAAAACACTATGGATTTCAATTTTCTTTCTACTTGCCAGCTCGAAAGCAGAGAAGTATATAAAACTGCCGAATCATTGAAACATTATATAAGAGATTTGATGGAAACAGCTGAAAAAAACTCTTATGAAACTCCCGAAAGTTTTATCAACCTTCCTTTTGACGAACAAATGCTTAAATCTGTTCTGGAACTTAAGGAAAGGTATGTATCATCAAAGCTTAAATATATTTTAGTGATAGGTATTGGCGGCGACAGCCTTGGAACTAAAGGTATATATGACGCTCTCCTCGGAAATTTTGATATTTTTGAGAATGACAGATATCCGAAATTAATTTTCATGGATACAATTAACTCCCGCTTCCGCGAAAAACTTTTGCAGCTACTCAACCAGATTAAAGACCCGGAGGAATTGCTGATTAACGCAATAAGTAAATCCGGAAGTACCATGGAAACAAGAGATAATTTGGATTTCATACTGGAAAACCTTAGCTATGCAAAAGACAGACTTATATGCATAACTACAGCATCAAAAAATAATGAGATGTGGAATTATTTTTTCGACAAAAGCAATGTCTGTTTAAAAATAGAAAATAAAGTAGGCGGAAGATACTCTCTCCTTTCTCCAGTAGGATTACTGCCTCTGGCATGCACGGGAATCAATATTATAGATCTGCTTGAAGGTGCAATGGAAATGAGGAAAGTATGCATTGATTCAAATGTGGAAAATAATTTTGCCGTATTATCCAGTGCCTCGGTATATTTAAATTATAAAAAGGGTAAGGATATATACAATTTATTCTTTTTCCATCCCGAATTGGAATCAACCGGAAAATACTGCAACCAGCTAATTGCCGAAAGTCTTGGAAAAGAAAAAGATTTGAACGGTAAAACAGTAAATGTTGGAATAACACCTATAACTTCCGTGGGAACGACAGATTTGCATTCTATGGAGCAATTGTATCTGGGGGGACCTAAAGACAAATTCACGTCCTTCGTATTTACAAGAGAACTGGAGAATGAAAAAAAGGTGTTCGCGTTGTTAAAAGGCGTTGAAAAAACTTACGATAAACATAAGATGCCATATTCAGAAGTTGTTTTAAATAAAATAGATGCCAGATCACTTGGCGAGTTTATTATGTTTAAACAAATTGAAACTATATTTCTGGGTAAACTACTAAACATCAACGCATTTGACCAGCCGGCAGTTGAGGAATACAAAAAAGAAACTCAAAAGCTTCTAAATCAGTAAATCATGAATTCAATTACACCTAATAAAAAGTATCTGATATTACTATTAATTATTACCGGATTTATCGGGATGCTTTTCAGGTTGTACCACATAGAATTTGGTCTTCCTCACAGTTTTCACGCAGATGAGCCTGAAGTAACAGAACCGGCAATTAAATATACTTACGAATTTTTTAATATTATCAAAAACAACGATTGGTACAAACTGATACCGGTTTCTTTCGTTTACGGAACGTTTCCCGTTTATATTTTTACAGCTTTTACAATGTCATTCAGTAAAACACTTAATATTTTAAATGTACCATTCGATAAAACCAGTATTTTCATTTATTTAAGGGTAGTAAACTCTTTGATCTCTTTTTTAATAGTACCTATGGGCGCAATACTCTATTCCAAGCTTTTCAAAGATAAACTAGGGGTTGTGATAACAGCATTATTGCTGGCAATTAACTGGAAATTGATAGCACTTTCACACTATGTAAACAACGACACAATCCTCACATTATTAATCTTAATAAGTATATATTTACTTTTTAAATATTGGGAGAAAGAAAAAGACACCAAATTTACAATTTTATCGGGATTAGTTTTCGGTCTGGCAGTGGGAACTAAAATTACGGCTTTAATATCGCTACCCGTTTTTATTTTACCGTTCGTTTTTAAAAAGGATTACAAAGCACTCCTCGGATTCCTACTGATTTCATTCGGGGCGTTTGCTGCATCTAATCCCTTTTCCGTACTTCTGGCAGGAGATTTTAAAAACAGAATAATTGAGATGCTATATAGGGAGGGGGGTCTGGTTTTTGACTCTGCGGATTATTCGGCGACAAAATATCTGT
>CAZEAL010000175.1:0-1591 GCA_964510265.1 uncultured Candidatus Saccharibacteria bacterium | reverse complement strand
AACTGTGAATGAAACCTTGGTAGACCCAAGGGAAATATTTAAATCGGCACTGGAAAAAAACGCGGTCTCAATAATACTTGTTCATAATCACCCTTCCGGGGATGCAAACCCCAGCGAAGACGACATAAAAATTACAGAGAGAATACATGAATGAGGCAGGAAAAGGTATAGGTATTGCTTTAATAGATCATTTAATCGTTACAAATACTGATTGGGTAAGCCTTAAGTCATTAAATTTGCTTGAAAGGGGGTGAAATAAATGAAAAAGATTTTCTATATTTATATTTGTATTGCACTGCTAAGTATTACGTCATTAGGAATAGTTTTAGCCGCTTTCACCTATAAAAACAAATATTTAGGATCTACTTTTACAATAGGAAGCGCCGTGATCAAATTATTTCAGGATTTAACAGCAGGGCCGGAACCGTCAAACTTAACTGACGAACTCCCCGGACCCGCTTTCCAGAATATCTCCGACGGGTGGCAATTCGACTACCCGATCAAAATATTCAACAGCGGCTCTACGACGATAAATTTATCCAGCAGAGCAAACTATACAACCGCGAACGATCCGGACAATCTAAGAGACATAATATATGTAGAAATATTTGAATGGAATGATTCCAACTTTAACGGAATATTTGATTTGGAAGAGAAAGGAACATCACTTTACGCTCCTAAAACCATATTAAGGTGGAAAAATGACGGTATCCAGATGGGACAAATAGACAGCTGGCAAACACGCAGTTATCTCTTATCTTTCTCTACTCCATCAGTCACAGATTCCAAACAAGGGAAATCAGGCATTTTCGATTTTGAGTTCGATTCTTTAAGCTTGTAGTACTTCCTGCAGCTCTGTGGAATTCAACAGGTCTGCAGAACTACCTTATATCAATTATTTTTGATATTCTCTTAGTATGTATATACTGCCTGTGGATTTAATCAATTTTTGTATTTGGTGGTTACTAAAAGCACCTAAAAAAATTCACACAATATTAAAAAGAGTTGCCCTATTAATAAATAATGAGATCTCATTCACTTTAAATTTAAGATTATTTTTTACGCCTTTGTATGGCGATTACACTCGCGTAGGTAGACTCATTGGATTCTTTGTCAGAGTTTTAGAGGTGATATTCGGTCTTGTACTTGTGGGAGTAATTTTATTACTTTCTTTGATATCGGTACTCGCTTGGTGGGCGGCTCCTTTCTATCTATTTATAAAAATCAAATTTTTAATTATTCCGCTAATCTTTCTAACTTATGTGATTTGGGAAGCTCACAATTCAAAAACTCCAAAATATAAATCTAAGGATGTGAGTGGTAAAGAAATAATTAATACATTCAAACCAAAAACTAAAATCCATTTTGAACTGTTATCTGACCAAGGGTTTGGATACCTTTCACAGTTATTTTCCGATCCCCAAATATCTTTTCTGTTCAGAAAAGTCGAGCTTAAAAGTGTTGAGTTGCTAAATAAACTCGCAGGCGCACCGCAGGTGAACAACTTTGATGTTGCTTCGGCTGCTCACAGACTGTCTATAAAGTATAAATGCAGGTATGTTGAAACAGAACATTTGTTTTATGCTTTCCT
>CAZEAL010000174.1:0-2902 GCA_964510265.1 uncultured Candidatus Saccharibacteria bacterium | reverse complement strand
TAATTTTTTATTATTTTTATTTTTACTTTGGATTTTCAACAAGAAGACTGACACTTTTAAAAAGGGTTCGATTTTCTTTTTTTATTTGGTGGGCTACGGATTAATCAGATTTTTCATGGAGTTTTTAAAAATAGATCCGTGGAAAATATCGGGATTGAACACCGCCCAAATTATATCTATACTCCTAGTACTATCGGGGATTTTCGGAGTAAAGAGAATAAATTCAAATGATAAAACTACTGACAATTAAAGATTTCGTAAATTCACGCTCAAGAGTATTAAATAAAAAAAATACCAGAGCAGCGTTAATGACTTTAAGCATCATTGGAATTCTAATTTCCATGTATCTGCTTTACGCAAAATATACACACAATCCTTTAATTTGCGGATTCGGCGACTGCGGAAAGGTTCAAAGTAGCATTTATTCGGCGTTTCTGGGCATTCCCGTGTCGGTATGGGGGGCGTCTTATTATTTGTTCTTGTTTTTATGCTTATTTAAAAATTACCGCAGAGTCGCGGTACTGTGCATTTTATGGGGATTGGGATTTTCTTCTTATCTCACCTTTTTGGAAGTGTTCGTAATAAAAGCAATCTGCATGTGGTGTGTTTTCTCTTTTGCTAATATAGTACTAATAGCGTTAACATATTTTACGCACGAAAAGATTTTATGATTTGTCTGGTTCACGTAAATGAATTTAAGAAAAACATTAAAGCCTAATAATCAAAAAATAATTATTGTTATCATCTTAACAATAATAGTTTGGATAATAACAGGCGTACTTTATACTAATTGTTTCTTAGCTGATTGCGCAAAGTATATTAATGGCGACATCACAATGACTTCTTGTTGTTCATCAATAACAAGTTGGTTTACTGGAATTTTATCCGCCGTCGCGATTTTGCAGCCTGTGCTTGTATACTTAGCAGTTAGTTTATTTATGGATAGAAAATGATTTACGTTGCATCTGACCATGGAGGTTTTGATTTAAAAAATAAAATCCTGGAGCTGCTGAAAGTAAGCGGTTTTGAAGCTGTGGACATGGGTCCCGGCCAATTTACTTTGGATGACGATTACCCTGACTATATAATTCCCTGTATAAAAAAAGTTACGGAAAACGAGGGAAACGCAGGAATTGTAATTTGCAAAAACGGCGTGGGCGCCGCGATCCTCTCTAATAAATTCCCCGGAATAAGAGCTGCTTTATCATGGAATAAAAGCCACGCGGTCTCTTCCAGAAATGACGACAATACAAACGTTCTGGCACTACCGGCAAACTATCTAAATGAGGAGGAAGCACAGGAGATAGTTAAAGCATGGCTTACCACACCTTTCAGCAACGAGGAAAGGCACGTGAGACGCCTGAAAAAAATTTCACATCACGAGAAAGAGATTTTTAAATGATTATTCCCGGAATTTTCGAAATAGATTTTGAAGAGATTAAAAGAAAAATAAAATTAGTGGAATCCGCAACGAGACTTATTCAAATAGATTTTGCTGACGGAGAGCTCGTGGACGGCAAAACATTATTGGATATATACAAACTTGATGAAATCGACACTATGGCCAAATTTGATTTGGATTTAATGGTACAGAACCCGATAAAATTTCTGGAGAAAAAAGTACAAAAAGCCGAAAAGATAAGCATGTTGATAGACGCCGAAAAATATATTGAAAAATTCATAGAAATGGCAAAGAAGCTTAAATATAAGGTGGGTTTGTCATTAAGACCTTTAACACCAGTGGAAAAAATAGAAGAATATTTGGATGAGCTGGATTATGTGCAGTTTTTCACTATTCGTCCCGGAGGTAGCGGAAGAGAGTTTCAAGTAGAGGTTTTGGAAAAACTGGAAAATTTTAAAAACGATTATCCTTCCATCCCTTTTCAGGTGGACGGAGGTGTGGACAAAGACTACCTGCCTCTTGTTTTGGATGCGGGCGCAATGGATGCAATAATCACCTCGCATATTTTTAATACTCCAAATCCAAAAGAGGCTTTAGAATATTTTATGGGGGTTTACAGAAACCGCTGATTTGGATAATTCACTAAATTAACAAATAATTAAATGAAAGAATTTTATATTCCTGTAAAATAAATATATGGATAAATCAATAATCAAAAAAATAGCATTTCTGGGCGGTGCAGGCTGGGTGGAAGGTGAACAAACTTATGAGGACTCTTTCAACGTTGCAAAACTTTTAGCCGAAAATGGATATGAAGTTGTAAACGGTGGAGGACCTGGCGTAATGCGTGCGGCAACAAACGGTGCCCACAAAGGAAGAGGAAAAGTTTTAGCAGTTACATACCACCCCAACAAACCTAAAAAAAATTATGAGGGGGTTGATAAAGACAATCACTTTGACGAAGAAGTATACACTCTCGACTATTTCGACAGAACTAAAGTAATGCTTCAAAACACCGACCTACATATTCTTTTCAACGGGGCAACCGGAACCATCAGCGAATTCGGAATGACGTGGGCGAGCTCCAGAATACACGAAGGCGACAACAAGCCGATTATTTTATACGGATCATTTTGGGAAGAATTAATAAAATCCTTTCAAGAACGTATGAAATTAAGACCAGGTGAAGTAGAACTTCTAAAAATCTGCACCACTCCACAGGAAGTTCTGGATTACATCGAGAGTTTAAATTTACGGGAGTCTTCGTAAAATTTATTCAGTATTTTTTCGCGTCCAGACCCTTCAAGAATTCGAGGTTGTCCATAGCCTTCTATTAAAACGGGAATAAATACTACATCCGCCAATTCTTTTCCCTTAAAAATAAATCCGGCCAAAATCCCCTGCCTCGTCTCCAGAGACCACATCTGGTCAAATATTAAATTCCCGTGAGCGTATAAAATCACTCCGCTTTTATATATTTCCGCCGGCTGTATCCAATGC
>CAZEAL010000173.1:0-1697 GCA_964510265.1 uncultured Candidatus Saccharibacteria bacterium | reverse complement strand
AAACAAATAGCTAAATAAAGGAACCAGTTCTTTAGGGGTAAGCAACTTGGAACATGACTCACACATAGATCTTCCTTTTAATACCGGTCTTCCAAACGGGAGTCTGTCGGATACAAGATTTAAAAAAGATCCAAACACTGCACCCACAACAAAAATTAAAAAATAATAAATAGGGTAAAGCATGCACTAAAGTGTATCAGCCGGCAGAAGCGACTACAATCATTTTTAGAATCAGATAAAAGGTAGTATTCTCACAAAAATTACCAAACAATCAAAATCCGTAAAGTTTGAAGAAGACCCCAGAACTCTGGGGTCTCCACAAAGCAGATCAGATTATAGTTAATGATGTTCCTACTTCATAAGCTGCCGCGTTATTTCCTCCATCTGTAGTCATTTTAGTAGCGTTGTCGGTAGATTCCATTACAGCATTTATTTCGTATCCTGTAATAGTTGATGCGAAAGTGTACACATAGATAGTAGTGTTAGTTGGGTCCACAGGCACAGCAGGCAGATATTTGGATAAACCTGTTTTACCTGCGGGTATCGTAAATTTTATCCAACCGTTTGAACCGTCAACGGCTTGTGTACCGGATGCACTGGTACAAGTCGTACAGCCACTGGTATCCGTTAAAACAATTTCCTGCTCGGTAAGTGCTACTGTTAAAGCGCTTTGAAGAGTATCCATTTCTCTAAGTCTCTTTGAATCTCTGCCTTTTGCCAACATTTGAGCCGGGTTTATAACCAAAGCTAAAACACCTGCGAGCAAAGCAATGATTGCGATAACAACAATAAGTTCAACTAATGTGAAACCTCTTTCTTTATTTAACATATGATTAAAAAATTTCACCTCCTTTAATTTATAATATATTATTTGCAACTTAATTATGCCGTCTGAATGCCAGATAATTTTTTTCACTGGAGTGAAGATATTATCTTCTCACACCTCCGGTGTGCAAAACTACCGGTTCTTTAAAGTGAACTGGTAATTTTGTAAATCGGAGTAATTATAGAAATAATTAAAACACCAACCATACTTCCAAGCAAGATTAAAATTATTGGTTCAAGTGCTGCCGACATTCCTTTTACTGAATGATCCACTTCACCGGCAAAATAATCCGATACTTTTTCCAATGCCTGATCCAACTGCCCAGTTTCTTCTCCTACAGAAGCCATCTGACCTAAAAGGGGAGGCAGATTTTTATTGGCTTTAAAATATTCAGACAAGGGACTTCCTTTCTCTACACGTCTTGCTGCTTCCAAACATATTTCCTTATACGACCGGTTTTTAACAACATCTGAAACTATTTTCAGGGACTCAACAATAGGAACGGCAGAAGCAATTAGAAGACCTAATGTACTGGTCATTTGAGTAATATCTGTCTGCCTGTTAATTTTCCCGAACACCGGAAGTTTAAACGATATATATGAAATCGCATCTTTGCCGGTTTCCGATTTTGAAAAACGTGTCCATCCGAATATACCCGCAGATACAAATCCGATAATTATGTAAACTTTTTCGGTAAATAACTTCGAAATGAAAATCATTGCTTTTGTCATAACCGGGAGCTCTATATTTAAACTCTCATACATAGCTGCCAGTTTAGGTATAACAAAAACCATCATGATTACAAAGACACCTATCATGGCCATGAAAACAATTGCTGGATATATCATAGCTGCCTTAAATTTTGCTTTCA
>CAZEAL010000172.1:0-5571 GCA_964510265.1 uncultured Candidatus Saccharibacteria bacterium | reverse complement strand
AACGGAGCACTTTATCCTGTCCCAAATACTTTCCTAAAAAAATAATTTTTCTTTTAATGAAAAAGCCGCTAAAACCCTCGGGGTTCAGGTCATCAATCTCCTTTTTCAAGTCCGGAGACAACACCTCATCTGTATCCAGAAACAAAACCCAGGACGCATTAGATTTTTTCAATAGCGCATTTCTTTCGGCCGAGAAATTTTGGATACCAGGCTTATTTAGTGTGATTATTTGAAAATTATTCATTTGGTTCTGAAAAGATAAACGTTGTTTTCCGAAAAGATTAAGTTTCCTAAAGGTCTATCGTGGCTATCAATCCCTTCGGCAATTATGTATTCATTTTCGACATTATCATCAACTTTTGCACCACGCATTGTCAAAAGATAAATATAATTATTTGCAAAGTCATTTTCAAACTGATCGTAAATACCGATTCTGGCCAAAGAAAAACTTGATCCTCCAGAATCATCGATAATGGCATCGGTAATTTTTAACTGAGTGGAATAAGGGACATAACTTATATTGCGATCCGAAAGCTTCTTATCCAAGAAAAACCAATTTGTTTTTATAAGCCCGAAAATTCCAATTGCTCCGAGAACCAAAGTCGTTCCGATTAATAAAAACTTTTTCTTAAGCAATTTATCGATAATATAAGCTGTTAAAATCATGGGGATCGGATAAATCACCAAATAATAATGCTGTGGAGGGTTACCGTGAATAAAAAGACCAAAATAAGAAACCGCCAAACTTATTACAAGTAGGAAAAAGGGCATTTCTTTTTTTTTGCTTTTAAAATATTTCTTAAGTAAAAAAAACAAACTTCCAACAAATAAGATAAACAATATTGTAGATAAAATGTTTGTGTAGCCAACAAAAGAATCGGCAAAAAATTTATATATCGAAAAAAGATTTTGGGATAAGATGGTCGAATCAACCGTATTTTTATTATACAAACCAAAAAACCCCAGGACCCGATAGGGCACCCAACTTATAAATTTGATTGTTATATCAAATTTATTCGAAATTTCATAAACGAGAAAGGCTATATTGGGAATCAAAAAACCCAGTAAGGAATATAAAATGTATTTCAATCTTGGCCTAACCTTATAGAAAATGAAACTAACGATGGCTGCCGGAATTAAAAGCACCGGGCTTGGAAAAAAACTCATGGAAAAACCTAAAACAAGACCAAGTTTAAATAAACTCTTTCCTCCGTCCTTAATTGAATTGTTCAAGTACAAAAGATACGGTAAAAATAAAATTGCAGCGACCAAATTATACCGAGAGTTTCTGGTTTGCATTATCCAGGATGGGGACGTGGCAATCAAAAATGACGAAATAAGGGCGATATTCTTATTAAACAATTTTTTAACCACCAGATAGCAAATCAAAACTGACAGCGACCCCACAACACCCCAAAAAACATTGATGGTAACAGGGTTATAATTCCAGATTAGTAGAAGCGGTATATAAATCCAATATGCAATCGGTGAAATGAAAAGCCATTCGTGTGAGGTTCTGGGACCAAGCAGAAAGGTTCTACTGCCATGAATAATATTCCAAATATTCATATAGTCCGTTCCCATTTCCCCGTTAAATATGAAGTTTGGCAGAAATTTGTAAAATCGCAGAAATAATCCGAGAGCCAATGTGCCTAAAATTAACAAATTATATTTTGAAAATTTATTATTAAAAATCATCGTTCGGCTTGGTTCCTATGTAACAAATTCTTTACGTGACCAGCAATTTGAGCCTTGAGTAATACTTTATAATAAAGCGGTGCAATTTTGGCCATTGTAAAATGTTGACTGAACCTTTTCTTGCCATTTTCTCCAAGTTTTTTAGCCAAACTAGGGTTTGAAAATATACGAATAATGGCCTCTGAAAGATCGTTGATATTTCCTTTTTCTACCATTATTGAGCAATCTGAATTAACTATTTCTGGATAGGGTCCAAAGTTGAAGCACACTATTGGTTTTCCCAAAGACATTGCCTCGAGTAGAACTAGACCAAAACCTTCAAGAGGCCAAACTGACGGAAAAACACCAAGCGAGAAATTTGATACCTCTTTTTCGAGATTTTCTACAACACCTAAAAATGTGACAGAATTGCTTAATTTTAATTTGTTAACCAATTTTTGCAGTTGATATTGAAAATTTCCATCGCCGATAAAATAAAGTTTAGCCTTGGGAAATTTTCGCAAAACCTTAGGCCATGCCATGATTAATAAATCCTGTCCCTTTCCTTGCTCCATTCGCGAAACACAATATGCCGTTAGATTTCTAGGTGTGGATAGACTGGGTTTAAGCGGATTTATACCGCAAGGTATGAATTTGGTCTTAGCAGTTGATAAACCCGATACGTTCAAATTGTTAATTCTAGTGTTTTGGCTTGGCTCGATTACGAAATCGGGAAGTTTACTGACTAACCGGTACAGGAATTTTGGGAAACCAAAAAATTTAGAAAATATTTCCTGAAGCGGACCGAATTCAACCCAAACGATGGGAATATTAAAAAATTTTGCCCATGGAGTAACTAATATTTTTTCTATAAAACCAGTCAGGAGTATTGTGCCCGAATCGCGATTTTTATAAGTTATATAAGCGTAATATAAGGCCGCAAACGGAAACAGTACTAAACCTTTAACTAGACCTTTCCAATTCCCAATTACATCAACCACAATTGGAATCTTGACTGATTTGATGCCGAAGTTTTTGAAACTTTTATTAAAAGGTGAAAAAGTTGTCAATGCTTTGACAGGTGTTTTGTGTTTTTGAAACCAAACCAAAAGTTGGGTATTAAAATTTTCTGCACCCCCCATACCCAACGTCTGATTGATAAAAACCACACCTTTCAATTTTGGTAATGTATCTTTTATAAACTTAAAAACATAATTGGTATCAACTGAAGAATGCTTTAACGTAACGAAACCGGAAATCGTTGCCAATTCCATGAAGGAGTTTAAGCTATGTCCGGACTTGTGTGATCCCCAAACCCCAGATTCCGAGGTGTCACCAAACAAAAAAAGGTCACGTGTAGCAACATCTTTTGAAAATCTTTTCCAAATCTCTTCATTGTTTGGTATGCGAACATCAAGCTCTCCACCATCAATTAAAAGACGGAATATTTCTGAAAATAATAAGGACTGTTGCTCGATGGTTAAATGTTCAAAAATATCTTGTGCAATTATTTTTGATATAGAAGCGGACGGAAAAGGAAAGGGTTTGGTTACATCGTGAACCAGATCTGCGCCAACATCGTTACGTATATCTACATTTATATAGCCCTTTTTATAATCCAAACCACAACCAAGATTTAATTTTTTCATTTATTCGAGTTTTTACTCCACTTGGGCATCTTTTTCAAAAAAGTAAGTGGATTATTACGCTTTCTCCATTTTGATTTAAGCCTACCCACACTACTTAAATATCTTATCGGGTTGCCTGCATAAACTGAGTTCTTTCTTAACACACCCTTGACCAGTGACCCGGCACCGACAATTGTTCCTTCTCCAATTTCTGTTCCGGGCAAAATTATAGATCCCGATCCTATATAAACATTTTTACCAATCACAACTTTACCGTATAAAACGTCGAAATTGTCAACATTATTTAGCGATGAGTCGTGAAGAATAATTTTACAAAATGCAGAAAGAACAGATCCGTCACCGATCTTCAAAAGTCTTGCATTTTCTAATTCGACATAGACACTTTCGCCAAAAAAAACATTCTTTCCAATCTGCGCACCGCTTCTCCTCAGACGATATGAGGGGAACAATTTAAAAAAAACTTTGAGATATAAACGCTTTAACATTTCCGCCTATTATACCTTATGCACTCTAAGTGTTTTACGTATGAAGTATGCGATAAATGGAATGGATATTAAAGTCCCGATAATAGCCGCAATCCCAGCACCTATCATTCCATACATGTTCGTAAGTGGAATTACTGTGAGCCATAGGCCAAAAGTGCTAATAATTGCGATAATAGCTGTATATTTTTGCTTTCCTTTTGCTATCAGAAGGGAACCCGTAGAGCTGGCTACACCACGAACTACTCCAAGTACGGAAAGAAGCTTCACAACTGGAATCGCAGCTTCCCAACCATTGCCAAAAACAATTTGAACAATAGGTTCCGCAAAAATAAATATAAATAATCCCGCCAGACCCATTAATATAAAATTAACCAGAGTATTCTTTAAAAATGCCGATTTCAACCTTGCTGTTTCACCAGAAATTTTAGAGAAGACCGGAAATGTCACACTATAAAAAATATTACCAACTTCAGTTAAAGGAGCTGTTGAAATTTTATAAGCGTTTTGATAAATTCCCAAAGGTGCTACTCCCAGAATTTTACCTACAATCATGTTGTCGCTTTGCGTGTATAAATAGTCAAAAATTCCGTAAATAGTAACCCATTTACCCCTATCTACCACCTTTTTTGTTTTAACCGAGTCAAAGACAAACCTCGGAAAAGGCTTTGCTACAAAAAAAGTATAAACCACCTCAAAAATCGCCCCTACAAGGAGTCCCCAAATCATGCCGTAAACAGACTTCGAAAGAACAACCCCTAAAACTGAGACTATTGATTCGACTGTAAAAATCGAAATTTTATACAAAAATTGATTATTAAACCGCAATTCCTTTTGGAACTTTACAATTGACGGGTTGATTAACCCCCTAATTAAAGGGACTAAAGCGGCAATGTAAAGGAGATTTTTTGAATCAGGGGAATTAAAAAATTCCGAAATTGGCCTTGCTGTCACAAAGATAAGAAGTGAAATTAAAAGACCTCGTACGATAGAAACCACCCAGGCGGTATTAATATATTTATCAATGTCGTCTTTTTCCTGAATTAAAAAAATATTTATTCCTGTCTCAGTAATCGTTTCCCAAAAACCCAAAACTATTGTGACTATGCCAAAGACCCCCAGACTAAATGGCGTTAAATAATGTGCAATAATAGCAATTCTGAATATTCCAATTACACGGTATAACACCCTAAATGTCGTCATCCAGCCAATTCCTTTTAGAGCGTCCTTAAAATAGCCCATTACTTGTTAAGTATACCTGAAGTAAATCCCCCGATCACGGCCATATCTGAAGTTATTTGAAGAACCGGTCCCCAAAGGGAGACTTTCCAATCCCCGAACTCCAAATAAATTTTGCGATAGGACCAAATTAAATATAAAGCTAAATAAATTAATATAAAGGCGGGGGAGATAAAACCGGTTAATCCGAGAAATAAGAGTAAAATAACCAATATATACCGGGCAAAGACTGATAGAGCTTTGATATTGTGCGACATGAGGCCTTGAGTCGGATGCCACCAAATTCCGTACTTTATATCCCACTTTGCATATTCATAAATTTTGGTTTTAAATTCCCTTAAATTTTTGGGCATCCCCCACTCTACCGTTGCATTTTTCACGCGTGAATACTTCAATCCCATTTTCACTGCTTTATAATTAAAGTCCGTGTCTTCGGCAGAATTTGCTTTTCCTTCCGGGAATCCCCCGACAGCTTCCCAGGCTTTCTTGGTAAATGCCATAGATCTTGTTGAGGGCAGAAAATT
>CAZEAL010000171.1:0-2632 GCA_964510265.1 uncultured Candidatus Saccharibacteria bacterium | reverse complement strand
CGGGAGGCGCAGGCTAGTTTAGTTTATAAGGTTTGCTGATTTTAGTCTTGGAATAACTTCATGTTCAAAAATCGAACCTACGTGTATATCAGAAGGTATATTTGAGTCTATCCAGAGAATTTTTTCTACTTCATGATCCGGTGTAGGTTCCCCTCTCCATGCTTTAACTATAAAAACATTCATTTCAACGATTTTTCCTTGTTGTCCTGCCGCTTCAGCTGTAAATGTTCCAAATTCTTCAAGACTATCTTCAGAAACTTCGATTTGGAATTCTTCCATGAGTTCTCTAACTAAAGCTTGTTTTGGTGTTTCTCCATGTTCAATAGATCCTCCTGGTGCAATATAGAATTGTTTATTATGCGACTTCTCAACAAGTAATTTTCGTTCTTTTATTATAATACCGGCTGCTTTATGAATATCTATATTATTCATATTTTAAATATTGCTGTCTACTAATATAGTTTTCATAGAATTATTTTAACATGAAGCGTGAACTAACTCGCTCATGTAAACCTTTACTCTAACTTAACTTTTAAATCATGCCAACTTATCTGTTTAGCCCAGTTAGAAAGAGGTGTTTCAAGTATTTTTAGTTTATCCTCCATTTTTCCTGTCGCATGATCTACTCCCTCAATCAGCACAAGGGGGTAAAACCCTCTCCATGACAATTCTTGTGCGGTAGAAAGGACGCAACAATCTACAGTTAAACCAATTAAAATGGGTATTACTTCCTTCGGTAAACCAATATTAGTTTTTAACCAATCCGAAAACATAGTTGTATTTTGATAAGGAAATCCTGCCTCTTTTTCAGGGTTGCCAATGTTATCTCTGATCCATAACGGCGAATTCATGCATTTCACCCATAACGACTTTCTGAGTTCCTGCGGGAGTAAAGATTCGTACCCCCAAGTACCGGGATGACAGCAGTCCCCTCTATCTCCTGGTCGAGGCTGTCTGTAGTCAGATACTATTTCATTAATTTTGATATTCTTTTCTTTAAGATTGGGAAACAAAACTTCAGTTAGAAATTTGACGGAAGGTTTTAGGGAAAAATATTTACCACCTTCAGATGCAAAATCATTTTGTAGATCAACAAGTATAAATTCATATTTCATAATAAAATTATATCAAACAGGTGAATTCTAGTGCGAATCCGAACACTTTCTTAATTTTATACTTTTTAGCTCCCTTCTAAAAGCCTCAGCTGAAGTTTCGTATTTCAAACATTTTCTTGGTCTGTTATTAATTTCTTCTAATATTGAATCAAGTTCTAATTGAGTTACAGTTTTAATATCTGTTTTCTTTGGAATATATCTACGAAGGATGCCGTTGTGGTTTTCATTAGAACCTTTTTGCCATGAACAATATGGGTCACAGAAGTATGTTTTAATTCCTACATCGTTAAGTTTTTTATGGTCATAGTTTTCTTTGCCATTATCCATGGTTACACTTTTAGTTGCTTCTAGTGGGTATTTAGATAGAATTGCTTTTTGAGCATTTAAACCATTAGTTGAATCAATATTTGGAATTATTTTAGCTCGGTAGTATCTGGTTTTTCTTTCAAGCATAGTTTGCATACCACCACTATGTTTACTACCTTCAACAACATCCGTTTCCCAATGACCAAAGACATGTTTATTGTTGATATACTCAGGTCTTTTGTGAATGGAAACACGCCCATTAATGCCACGTCTTGGTAGCCAATTGCAACCTTTTCGGCTTCTATACCTGTGGTGATGGGTTAGGTATTGAACAAGCTTTTCAGACTTATTATCGGATGCATAAATGAGTTGATAAATGGTTTCATGACAGATGATAGTTTTACCGTTATTTTCTTTTTTAAGTCTTCCAGCAATTTGTTCAGGAGACCAACCGGATCTTAGTTTATCCACAACATAGTTTGTTATTACAACACTTTTACGAGCGTTGTGTTTACGACTACATTTGTTTCTTCTCGTACTTATTTCTTGAGCTGTTATTGCTTGATAACCGCAACTTAAACTATTTCTTTTAACTTCGTCGCTTATTGTCGAAACACTTCTATTTAACCGCCGACTTATTTCTCTAATTGTGTGTTTTTCAGCCAACCAGATAGCTATATTATCTCGTTCTTTAGGTGTTAGTTTATTCATATCCGAACATTACACTGTTCGGATTCGTTTTAGAACTCGTGACAGAGTTATAATATTTATATGGTTCATCCAACTATAGATTTTGTTTTAAACGACAGATGTGTAGAGCTAGATGCGTTTTATACCCTTATGTTTTTTAGGAACCCCGATAAATCAGGAGATTTTTCAAAAAAAGTACGAATTATCAAGCAGTATCCGCAATTATCGAAGTTTGATGATTTAGAGCCTAGTATTCAGGATTCCTTTGTTAGGCAAGAGATAAGTAAAATACACACTGAATTGCATGCTGAGTTAGCTAAAACTCTGGTAACAGCGGTCCCCTTATGGGAAGAGTTGGAAAACACTTTTTTTGATTTGACCACTACTGTCTTTGGGGACTTTCCATGGCCGGATGGTGACTATAAGTGTTACATGTCCGTTGTAGATATAAATGCAATTATTAAAAGAGAGAAAAGTTTTCAATTGTTTTATGGAATGGTTTTGAAAAATATTACCAACTC
>CAZEAL010000170.1:0-4414 GCA_964510265.1 uncultured Candidatus Saccharibacteria bacterium | reverse complement strand
TCAGGTGCTTCCGAAGTTTCAGTAGTTTTAAATTTGCTCGCGGCTTCTCTAAATTTTGCAAGCCAGTCTACAGGAGACTCCTGATCTTCTCTCGGAGTTTCTTTTACAGGTTCCGGTATATTCTCAACTACAGGCTCTTGAGGTTCTTCAACCGCTTTTTTTCTTATAGGTTCAGAGGGATACACCGGTTCTTCAGGAATTACTTTAACTTTTGCAATGGGTTTTTGTTGTGGAGTTTGTTGATCTTGTTGAGCCTGCTGTGTTTGTTGGGTTTGTTGTGATTTGTCGGTAGTTCTATCAGGGTATAAAAAGTCCAATATATTCTGTTTTGTGAATCTATGTCTCCCAGTTGCAGTTTTTACATCAGCTTTTAACTTATATTCCTCCATATATCTGTAAACAGATCTCAAACTTACTCCCAATATGTCAGCAACTTCAGTAGAAGTGTAAAGCTTTTCTTCTAAATTCATAAACTGATCATATACACACACAATATTACATGTCAATAGTCTTTCACATTTATTTAATTTTTTTTGAATATTATTATCGGTCGTGAATAATAATGTTATTGTGTATAGTATGCTATATATAGACCTTTACTTACTCTTCAAAGATGATAGATATACTTTTATGGGAAATATCGGAAGCGCATTTATAATTCTTTTAAACCTCCAAGGTTGAATAATCAGTCTGTATAACCACTCAAGTTTATATTTAATAAAAATGTTTGGAGCTCTTTTTTTTGGGTATACAATGTAGTCAAATGTACCACCCACACCCATGGATATGCGTGCAGGTATTTTATGGGCATTTCTGTTTATCCATTTCTCCTGCTTGGGATGACCATAAGCTACAAATAAAAAGTCAATATGGTCAACATTGTTATTTTTCATACAGGACTTTATATAATCTAAAGTTTTTTGATCGTCTGATTCTTTGTAAGAATACTTAGAAGTTGCGCCGATTATTTTTAGGTTTTTATACTTTAATTTAAGCCTTGATGCGGCTTCTGAGGCCAAATCTATATCAGTATTCACGTTTCTTCCGAAAATATCTTTCGGCCATCCTCCAAGCAAAAATATACTTTTTGCATTTCTTTCTGCAAAGGAGCTAATATCGAAAAACAGATCAACTCCTTTAATACATTCTCCTACTATGTTTCTGTTTAAAACAGAATCAAAGAAAACACCTAAACCGGTAAAAAATAATTTTACATTTCTTAATCCCCCTTTCTCTACACTACGCACTCTATCTATATAATTATATGCAAGAATCACACCGTAGCCATCCGGTACTGATATATCGCTATTGTTTATGATACTCATAAATTCATCATCATCCTGCGCATATATGATAAATTCGGGATTAGTGGTACATATAATGTGTGATTTACCATCCATAAGTAATTTATCTACCATTACTATGATATTACCTCGTGTCTTTTCGATATCTATCTTTATATTTAATATATTTGTCATATATGTTTAGGTTATTTAAACATGTTCAACACGGATAATATTTTCCTTGAATTTTCATACCAGTCAAAATTAGTTTTTAAATAAGCCATTAAATCTTCACGATTGTAGAAAATATCCGCTCCAAAAGATTTATAAATAGTACTGCTAATTTGTTCAATATCGCTTGGACCTGTCAAGTAAACAAAACCATCTCCGACTTCCTTTGTAGCTGAAACATTTGAAGTAATAACCTTAGCCCCGCACGACAAAGACTCTAATATAGGTAATCCAAACCCCTCCGATTTAGAAACATACATTAATGCATGGGCACCAGATATTAATACTGGCAAATCATCTTCGGGCACATATCCTAAAAATTTAACTTTATCTTCGATATTTAATGTCTTCGGAAGTTCACGTATTCCTTCATATTCTTGAGGGATCTTCCCTCCCAATATAAAGGTTATATCTTTAAAATCAGTCTCATTACTATAATTTTGGATAAATCTTGCAAAAGCCTGAATCATGTTAGGAATATTTTTTCTTAAACCAAAAGTCCCTATATAAAACAGATATCTCCCTTTTATTCCATATTTATTTTTCACCCTTTCTACCTCTTCCTCATTTCTTTTATAATATACAGAAGTATCAACACCTTCATATATTACTTGTATCTTATCGTCTTTAATCGGTAGCAGTTTTAAAATCTCCGACTTTGTAAAGTTGGAAACTGCTATAACTTTATCGGAGAATAAAATACTATAAATTGCGGGCCCACCTCCCATTTTAGAATATTCGAGACCATGTATTACGCTGACAATTTTCATAGAAGGTTTATGAAATACAGGGATAGTATGCCATATACATAAAAGTATATTAATATGATCTGACATACATGCAGCTGATAAACTTAACTGAGTCCATGAAAGAAATTTTTTGAGTACTCGATAAGAAAATCTTGTATTATTTAAAACTAAAGAATTCCAATAAGTATCAGAAGGTTGCTCTCTAAAATATAATATATACTCATTTTCCGTATCGAATTTCGACAGACTCTTTACAGTATAGTAGAGATAATTCTCTGTCCCGGTTTTATTTTTTTCTTTTAGCCTGGAGGCGTCTATGCCTATCAACATAAGAAACTACCTTTTTATCATGCTTCTATTAAAAACATCCAAATTGTCCAAAGTCCTTCCCAGCCCTTTTACAACACAAAGTAAAGGGTCATCGGCAATATGAGTAGGTACGCCGGTGTAATGAGTTATATGCTTGTCCAAATTTTGAAGCAATGCCGTGCCGCCGCTTAGAACAATCCCCTTTTCAACAATGTCCGAAGATAATTCCGGCGGTGTTTTTTCCAATACATTTTTAATTGCTAAACCTATTTGAGAAAGCGGCTGGCTTAAACATTGAACTATTTCTCCTGAAGTTATAGAAATGCTTTTAGGGAACCCTGAAACAGAATCTCTGCCACGCACTTCAAGAGTTTTCTCCTTTGGCAGTGGATATGCAGCTCCAATTTCAATTTTCACCAACTCGGCAGTGTTCTCTCCAATTATCAGATTGTACTTACGTCTGATATGTTGAATAATTACTTCATCCAGCGCAGTTCCACCCACTCTAATACTCCCATGTACAACCATCCCATAAAGTGACACTATGGCAATCTCCGTCGTACCTCCTCCTATATTGACAACCATATTCCCGGATGCCTCCGAAATTGGAAGCCCCGAACCTATTGCAGCAGCCAAAGGTTCAGGAACTAAATAAGCCTGCCTTGCTCCTGCAGAATAAGCCGCCTCTAACACCGCCCGTGCCTCAACCGAAGTGGCCCCCGCAGGTATCGACACTACAATATCCGGCTTGAAAATTCTGGACGAACCCATTACTTTGTTAATAAAATATCTCAACAAAGCCTCCGTAAATAAGTAATCGGCTATAACGCCATTT
Organism: uncultured Candidatus Saccharibacteria bacterium; assembly: GCA_964510265.1. Lineage (GTDB taxonomy): Bacteria > Patescibacteriota > WWE3 > UBA101185 > UBA10185 > 2-02-FULL-38-14. The sequence goes on along the minus strand of CAZEAL010000170.1, from coordinate 1,007 downwards.
TTTAAAGGTTTTGTAGCTATTAAGTTTTCGGGGGTTTTACCAAGCATTTCTCTTGCTTCCGAACCTACAGCTACTACTTTTTCATCATCTAAAGAAACTGCAACTACCGTTGGTTCGCGCAGAACAATTCCTCTTCCCGAAACATAAACCAGGGAGTTTGTTGTACCTAAATCTATAGCAATTTTTTTGCCCAGCATAACTCGATTATATCATTGGGATTTGGTAGAATCTTACTGCACCCGTAATAGCGTCTTGAAAGTGTTTACGTGTGCCTACTTTATGGAACGAAAAACACTCTTAAAAACTCTATTTACCATACTCGTAATTTTCGGTATTACCACTGTTCTTTATTTGTACACATCGGGCTACAGACTTCAAAGAGAAGAGAAAATAAAAATAGATTTTAAGAAAACGGGGATGTTAAGTATTAAATCAATTCCTGAAGGCGCCAATATATATTTTGACGGCGAGCTTACAAATGCAACGGATACTACAATACCTGGAATAGAACCAGGTATTCACAGTTTAAAAATATCTAAAACGGGATATGTAGACTGGGAAAAAGACGTTGAGGTATTTGCCGAACTTGTAACCGATATTACCGCAGTTTTAGTATCTGGCAGCCCCAGGCTTGAACCTTTGACTAATACTGGTGCCGCGCAACCAATAATTTCCCCTTCTCTTAACAAGCTGGCCTACTTTTCAAAAGATCCGTTAAAACCCGGAGTATGGGTTATTCCGTTAAACCAGGGGGGTTTGAGCTTATTTAAAGCCAATCCGTACATAGTAATTCAAGATACTCAGAGAAATAAATATTCCGGCGGAACTTCAATAGAATGGTCCCCGGATGAAAAAAAGATCTTGGTGGAGGACGCAAATAAGCTTTTTTATCTTGTTGATTTACAAATCGGCGTAGCACAATCAACTGCTTCTCCTGAAAAAGTAAGAAAAGAATGGTCAGAAGAATTAACCAAAAAGAGAAATGACTTTTTGGAAAGATTGGAAAT
>CAZEAL010000169.1:0-9747 GCA_964510265.1 uncultured Candidatus Saccharibacteria bacterium | reverse complement strand
TCTTTTTTAGCAATTGTATTTGCAACATAGATAGAATTAGTACCGAAGTCTATAATTTTAGCAATTATTACTAAAAGGCTTGTCAGTAATGCGTATTTCCCGAAATCATTTAGTTCAAGTGTTTTAGCTACAGCAGCAATAAATAAAAACCCCAGACCCGCATTTAAGATATTTCCAAAACTTACATAAGAAATTTTCATCAAAGACTTATTAAGCACAGTTAGATTGTATAATACTTATACAGAATTATGAAAATAGCTTTAGTTTGCGACGATTTAATTCAATATGGAGGGCAGGAAAAATTAGTTCTTTATTTGCATGAAATCTTCCCCGAGGCTCCTTTATATACATCAGTTGTATCGTCCAGATGGATGGACTTGTGCAAGAAAGAAAGTGTTGAATTAAAACTTTCATTTATGCAGCATTTACCGTTTATAGAAAAAATGAACAGGTTTTACTCGGTTTTTTTTATGCATGTACTAGCATTCCAAAATTTTGATTTCAGCGAGTATGATGTAGTTTTGTCAGTGTCTTCAAGATATGCGCATATGATAATTACCAAACCCGGAACAATGCATATTGCTTATATTAATTCACCTGGAAGAATGTTTTGGGAAATGTTCGGTTACTTTGAAAATGAGAAAATTAGCAGATTTAAAAAATTATCGAATTTATTTTTAAGTTTCCCATTAAGTTTTATAAAGGCTATAGACTTTGTCTCAGCACAGAAAGTAGATTTACTTATAGCTAACTCTAAAATTCCCGCAAAAAGGATAGAGAAATACTATAGAAGGAATTGCCAAGTTATATACCCATTTGTTGATACCGAATCTTTTGAGGTACAGGGAACCAAAAACGGCGGTTACTATTTAGTGCTAACAAGACTTGCCCCATGGAAGAAAGTGGATATTGCTATAACTGCTTGCAAAAATCTTGGTTTGAAATTGAAAATTATAGGAGAGGGGCCGGATATATCCAGGTTGAAACTAATGGCTGATGAAAATATTGAATTTTTGGGATTTCTGCCAGAAAAGGAAAAAGCCCAGTTCTTATACGGTTGTATTGCATTGATTCAAACTCAATATGAGGATTTCGGAGTAGTACCTTTAGAAGCAATGGCTTCAGGTAAACCCGTAATTGCCTATGGAAGTGGAGGGGTAACTGAAACGGTACTACCCGGAATAACCGGAGAGTTTTATTCTGAACAAAGCACAGAATCGCTAATGAATGTGTTAAAAACGTTTAATTCAGACAAATATTCCCCTTTGGAATGTAGAATTAGAGCAAGAAAATTCAATAAAAATGCTTTTAAACAGAACATTTTGAGTATAGTATCTACATCTTTGTCTTCTTCCTCACAAGATTGATTGTATTGTATACTATATTTGATTTATGCAAAGAAAAGACGGAAATGACTTTTACAACTTTGGAAAGAGACTCATAGACGTTTCTGGGGCATTTGTCGGGATTATAATTTTTTCTATTCCCATGTTTTTAACTGCAGTTTGGATTAAACTTGTTTCTCCAGATGGTCCGGTTTTTGCTGATATTCCCGAAAGAATTGGGCGTAACGGTAAAAAGTTTAAAATGTATAAATTCAGGTCTATGATTCCAAATGCCGCCCAGTTCTTAAGAGAAAATCCCAATCTTTATGCTAAGTATGTTGCCAATAATTATAAGTTGAACGCAAATGAAGATCCAAGGATAATAAAGGGAGGCGAATTTATTAGAAAATTCAGCATCGATGAACTTCCCCAATTTTTAAATATACTAAAAGGTGATATGAGTATGGTAGGACCCCGAGCCTATTATCCCTTTGAAATAGATGAACAGAAGCAAAGATTTCCAGAATCAATACCTTACATTAATGAATTAATAAAAGTTAAACCGGGTATTACCGGAGTGTGGCAAGTAGGCGGCCGCTCAAAAATAGGGTTTTTAGAACGAGTAAAAATGGATGCAGACTATGCAAGCAAGAGATCCTTAGTGTATGATTTATTAATAATTCTTAAAACACCATATGTGGTGTTAACTAAAAAAGGAGCATTGTGAAGAAACGACTGAAGCCGTTATCTTTTTAAATAGTAAAAAAAACATGAATGATACTAAATACTGGAATCCTTCAAATGAAGGTCCAAACATAACTTCCAAATCAAATAATAACGGACAACGAGAGGTTGTTAAAATTAATAAAGGAAGGTTTGGTTTTATGAAAAATAATCCCAGAGCCAGAATGATTTTAGGACGAGTAGGAATAATAGTAGGTGTAATTCTTCTAATTGTCGGATTGATTTCTTATATATATCTTATAAGGCCTGGTTTGGTTGTTAAATCAAAAATATCTGTCTTACAAGCAGATATAAATAAAATTCAGGAATCTATTAAAAATAGAGATTTGGTTTCTCTGGAAAAGAACTTAAAAAGTACTGAGAATGATTTGAAAGAGCTCAAAAGAGCCAGAGATGAAAATTTTGGATGGGCTAAAAACTTCAACCTAACAAAAAGTTATTATCAAGATTCCGACCATTTTATAAAAGCCGGAAACTTTTCACTTGAGGCAGTAAGAGAGGCAGTTGAGCTTATGAAACCATTTGCGGATGCTGCGGGATTAAAAGTATCGGAAGAGCAGGAAATACAAACTACTGGATTGGCGGATGCGTTTGCCTCCTGGATAGCTGTTATGCCACAAATAGCTTACGACATGGATAAGGTTTTAATTAAATTGGAGGATGTAGGAAAAGAGCTAGCACAAGTTGACGCTTCAAAATATCCGGAAAAAATCCGGGAAACATCTGTTAGATCAACAATCGAAAACTCTCAGAATTTACTTTCCAAGCTATCAGATTACGGTCCTGATATCAAAAAAGCTTTGACTATAATTCCCGGACTTTTGGGAGTTTCGACCGGAGAGCAGCGATACATGATAATAATGCAAAACGATAAAGAATTACGTCCGACAGGGGGTTTTTGGACTAATTATGCCACGTTTAAATTAAATAATGCTTTGTTGAGCTCTGATTTTTCTTCAAAGGATATGTATAGCATTGATTTGACTCTGGACGCTATTGATGCTTATTACACATTTGGGGCTCCGCCGTTTCCGTACGGAAAATATTTAAAGGTTGAAAGATGGTATGCGAGAGATGCAAATACTTCTCCGGATTTGCCTACTTCAGTGGATAATTTCATGAAATCGTACAATCTGGCCATGAGAATCGACCCGATTGAAATTAAACCCGTTAAAGGAATTGTTACTATTGATACACAGGTTATAAAAGAACTTCTTGAGGTAACCGGACCGGCTACAGTGAACGGTATTACATACACATCTGATAATGTTGTTTTGGAGTTAGAAACAATTGCCAGTCTGGCTTTAAAAGAGCAACAAGGTAGAAAAAGAGTTTTAGGTGATTTGATGGAAAGAATGCTTGTAAATGTATTTGAATCTGAAAAAGGGTTATGGAGTCAATTAATAGAAAGAGGGATTGACTTGGCTAATAGGAAGCATATAACCGCTTTTAGTTTTGACGCAGAAGCACAGGCATTATTAGAAAAATACAATTTTGCTGGTAGAATAATCGAACCAGTAGAAGGAGATTATTCATATCTTGTTTCAACAAATTTGGGCGGAGATAAAACAAATTGGTTTGTTTCAAAGGAAGTTGATCACACATTATCCAAAGAAAACGGAAAATGGGTTCGAACTGTAAAAGTGAAATACGCTTATCCGGAGCCATCAGTTGAATACGGGGCATTCGTAAAAAGATTTAAAGATTGGTTAAGGGTTTATGCTCCTCTGGGTTCGGAGTTAATTAGTGTGGAGGGAAGCGAAGATGGAAGCGGAACTGAAATTGAGCGAAATAAAACGTATTTCTGGGGGTATGTAGAGTTAGGTCCTGGAGAAACCAAAGAAATGACGTTTAAATATGTTTTGCCAAATGAAGTAATAAATGGAAATTTATACAGTTTATATCTGCAGAAGCAGGCTGGTGTTAGAGAAGAAACACACAGAGTTACTTTAAATGGTAAAACGGAAACGGTAATGTTAAAAATGGATAAACGACTTAAACTACCTTTGTAAAGCAATGAAGCTCTATACACTTACGGGTATTGTATTAAGAAAAAATTCTTACGGGGATTCGGATAGACTATACACAATATATACCAGAGAATCAGGTAAAATAAGCCCAGTGGCAAAAGGAGTTAGAAAAATTAGTTCCAGAAGAAACCCGCATTTAGATACTCTTAATCTTATAAAATTTTCAGTAAGGGAAGGCAGATCCAGGTATAAAACCATAGAGGAAGTCAAAGCTTTAGACACATTTAAAGAAATTAAAAGTGACCTGGATTCTTCTGGTGCTGCTTATTATTTATGTGAGCTAATAAATAAGTTTAATGAAGAAGAACACGAAAATGCGGAACTTTTTGATTTATTACAACAATCGCTCATTACACTGAAAAATAATTCTGTTCCCATAAATTATGTAGTTTGCGCATTTGAAATAAGACTCATGAAATTATTAGGTTATGGAATTTCTCTTGATAAATGTGCTTCATGTGGAAGAAAGTTTGATTATAGTTGGACAAACCACAGATTTAGTTTTGATTTAGGCGGTTTATGCTGTGATAGATGTAATATCTTTGGCGTGGAATTAAGCAGCGATTCTGCTGAATTGCTTTTTTTACTTTCTTCGAATAAACGAAGAAAAAATCAAAATGTAAATAATTTGTCGGAGATATCTAACATTATTAAAACTTTTACTCTTTTCACACTTGGACAAAAGGTAAAAAGTTTGGAATTGTTGAAGAAACTTTGAAAAATCTCTTTAAAATCTGTAGTGCATGCGGATCGGAAAATATAAATAAAACTTGACAAATTCCTCTTAAAAATCTAAGAATAGAAAATAAACAAAAATGTGCGTTGATGGTCTTTGGCAAGCCAGAGCTAATAATGTTTATTAGAGTGGATCCGCTATAAGCGGATCAAGTAGGGTGGAACCACGCGGGTTGCCGCCGGTAAATATTCCGGCGATTTAACACTTAAACCTTCGTCCCTAAATCCCGACCATATATAATTATGGTACTTGGTTTTGGGGCTATAATCCCCGGAAAGGGTAATTCTAAATGGAGTCACCAGATATAAATAAAATAACTTCGCTCTGTAAAAGGAGAGGTTTTGTCTATCCTTCGTCAGAAATCTATGGGGGGTGGGAGGCTACTTATGATTTTGGTCCGCTCGGTGCGGAGATTCTAAGAAATTTGCGTAATCTTTGGTGGAAAGATTTTGTACACAAACAACCTGATATTGTCGGTATCGATGGTGCGATAATTTCTCACCCTAAGGTATGGGAAGCAAGTGGTCACGTTGAATCTTTTGCTGATGCTATGGTAGAAGATTTTGTTACACATAAAAGATATAGAGCCGACCATATTATAGAAGAAGCTATCAGTATAAATAGTGATGGTTCTACCCTGGAGGAATACGACAGACTTATTGAAGAAAATGATATTTTAAGTCCTGATGGAAATAAACTCTCAAAAGCCAGGCGTTTTAATAACCTGGTGGAGGTAGAGGTCGGAACTTTGGAAAGCGAAAAAACCAAAGCGTATTTACGTGGTGAGACCTGTCAGCCTATATTTTACAATTTTGCTTTAGTAAAAGATTCAATGAGAAAAAAATTGCCGTTCGGTATAGCCCAAATTGGTAAAGCCTTTAGAAACGAAATAAAAGTAGGTCCATTTTTCCATAGAACCCGAGAATTTGAACAGATGGAATTGGAGATGTTTATTCACCCGAAAGATGCGGATAAGTACTTTGATCTTTTTAAAAGATGGAGTATTGATTGGTTAAAAAATGTAGGTATTAACGAGAAAAAGCTAAGGCTAAGAGATCAGGAATTCAAAGAAAGAGCTCATTACAACAAGATAGCTACAGACATTGAGTATGAATATCCCTTCGGATGGAAAGAATTTCAAGGTATCCATTATAGAGGTGACTGGGATTTAAAAAGACATGGGCAGTTTTCCGGGTTTGACTTTAGTTATAAGAATGAAAAGACCGGTGAGGTTTTTATACCTCATATCGTTGAATATTCTATTGGTTTGAATAGATTAATGCTTGTATTGTTATTTGATGCCTATTTTGAAGATGGGGAAAGAGTTGTATTAAAACTCGATCCTAAAGTTGCACCATTTAAAGCGGCAGTTTTTCCTTTAGTCAGAAACAAAGAAAATTTAGTTAATAATGCGGAAAATGTATACAAAATGCTTTTGGAAGCGGGTTTAAATGTTGATTATGACGACAGAGGAAATATTGGAAAAAGATATTTATCTCAAGATGAGATCGGGACGCCAAGTTGTATAACAATTGATTATCAGACTCTGGAAGACGATACGGTAACAATGCGGGATAGGGACACGACCGAACAAAAAAGGGTAAAAATTACAGATCTAAGCGAAGAATTAATCGTTGATTGACTTCAGAATAATAATAAATTGAAAACAGTCAATTGGATTGATCGCCACTTGGTTGTTAATTGTTATTTTAAGTTATCTCTCTCTTTTTAATTTGTGGCTCCTCCTCCTTTTCCTACATCAAAACCCGTAGCCCAAGCGACTAGGAAGGTTATGATCAATCCGACTATCCACCACGTCGCAGGAATCTTTTGCATGGTTGCTATAACAGCAGCAACCATGAAGGCTACGGCCAGAATTAACGCCCACACTGCAATTCTGTGTCTGACTTCTTTGCTCATACCCTTCACCTTTCTTTTGAATATATTTATTTTACAGTTTTCGGGTTCTCTTTGTATTGACATAGAATATTAAATGGTGCAAACTGGATATAGTTTGGTGAAATATGGTGAAAACATCAAAATAAGTTTGAAATACCAAGCTAAAAAATACGATAATGAGAATGTTTCTTGGGGAATATCAACCGAATATTACCGAAGGATCTCGAATTGCACTGCCCAAGAAACTGCGAGATCAAATTAGAGGTGAAGAAGTCATTTTACTGAGAGGGTTTGAACAGTGCATTTTTTTGTATGACAAAGAAGATTGGGTTAATGAAGCAAATAAGCAAATTGAGAATCCAATAACGGATCCGAAATCCCGAAACCTGAAGAGATATCTTTATGCGAACGCAGCGGAGATGTCCATTGATACACAGGGAAGAATAGTAATTCCTTCTTCTTTGAAAGAATATGCTGGGATAGTTAGAAAAGCTACAGTTATAGGTGCCGGGGACCATATTGAAATTTGGGATTCCGATTTGTGGAATGCACATTTAGAAAAAATTTCGTTGGATTTTGCCCAAGAAAGCAAAACCAACTAATAGTCTTTCTGCCCAAGATTTTTGCGAAATGAATTATCACAAGCCGGTTTTGTTAAATGAAACACTGAGGAACATCAACGTAGTTCAGGAGGGTAAATATATAGACTGCACATTGGGAGATGGCGGGCACACCCTAGAAATACTGAGAAATGGCGGAAAAGTACTGGGAATTGACTACAACGAAAGTTCTCTTTTGAGGGCATCGAAAAGAATTGCAAACGAAGGTTTTAGCAGGAACTTTTTGGGAATACTAGGAAATTTTAGGGATATTAACATTTTGGCAGTTAAAAACGGGTTTAACAACACTAACGGAATACTTTACGATTTGGGGTATAGTTCAACACAGTTGGAAGAGTCGATGGGAGTATCTTTTATTAAGGATCAGCCGCTTGATATGAGGCTTGATAAAACTTTGGGAGTTACAGCCGCTGACTTAGTAAATTCCTTAACAGAAAGAGAACTTGCAAGATTATTTATTGAATATGGAGATGAAAAATATTCAAAAAGGTTTGCCAAAGCTATAGTTGATGCTCGTAACTTGAAGAAGTTTCAGACTACCAAGCAGCTTGCCAATTTAATCGCTTCTGAAGCTCCTCCAGGCTACGATCACAATAGAATTCATCCGGCGACTCGGGTGTTTCAAGCCTTGAGAATAGCCGTAAACGATGAGATTGAAAACTTAAAAATATCACTGCCTCTGGCCGCACAGCTTCTACTGCCTGGCGGGCGAATGCTGGTCATAACCTTTCATTCGCTTGAGGACAAAGTTGTAAAAGACTTTGGCCGGGATGTGCGGTCATTGATGAAAGCGGTTTATAAGAAACCGATAATTCCATCAAATGAGGAAGTTGAAGAAAATAACAGAGCCAGAAGCGCTAAAATGCGAGTATTTGAAAAGATTTAATATGGTTAAACTGCCTAAAAACTCAATATCCAGAACAACATTAATTATTAATATTGTATTGTTTATATTTAGTCTCATTTTTCAATTAGTTGTATCTAATGCTACGGGTTTAAAAGGTGAAGAGCTTACCAGGTTGGAAAAAGAAAAATTACAGTTGCAGAAAGGTATTTCCGAACTGGAATATCAAAGTTATAACTTAGCGTCTTTAGTTTTAGTTGAACAAAAAGCGCGTGAACAGGGTTTTGAAAAAATAAAAGAAGCAATTGCGGCATTACCTAGAAATTCCGATTCTCAAGTAGCCGTACTAACTACATATTAATTATCCGGCAAAGCTGTAAAATAAATATTAGTCATGCCCTCCAAAAATTTTGAAAATGCAGACTTAAGAATAAATGTGTTGCTGTTTTTTTTTGTTGCCGGAGCAGTTTTATTGGCTGGAAAGTTATTTATAATCCAGGTATTAAATCATGAAAAATATAAATCCATAGCTCAAGAACAGTACTGGGATTCACAGAATATTCCGTCTAAAAGGGGTGATATATTAAGTAAAGATGGTCTTCCACTTGCATCAACTCAAACATATTATTTACTTTATATGGAACCGAAGAAGATAAAAGACAAATACACCTTTGTTAATAATACAGTTAATCTTTTATCCGAAGTTAAATCGAATGGTGATTTAAAAAAAAAGGTTGAATTGGCAGATGTATTTCAGGAGAGAATAAATAGTATATTGAGATCGGATTTGATTTGGGCGGTTGTCACAAAGGAATTGAATCCTGATCAAAAAAACAAAATAATGGATATTGGTATTGAAGGACTAGGCTTTGAAGAAGAACCTGTAAGGTATTATCCCAATGGAACACTTGCCTCACATGTTTTGGGATTTGTTGCGAGCGATGAGTCGGGGCAAAAAGTTGGTTATTTTGGGGTCGAAGGTGATTTGGACAGAGAATTGAGGGGGAAAGACGGCAAAGTATTACAGGAGAAAGGTGCTTTAGGGGATCCGATTTTGTTGGGAGGGTACAAAAAACTTGATCCTATTAACGGAAGAAATATTGTTTTGACAATAAATAGATCTATTCAATATATGGTTGAAACTAAATTGAAAGAAGGGGTTGAAGGTTATAATGCTATGTCCGGCAGTGTAATTATTATGAATCCCAGTACGGGAAATATCATAGCAATGGCGAATTATCCAACATATAATCCGTCAGTTTTTAACGAGGAGATAGAAACTGTAAAAGGTTTGGAAGACCCTAGTAGAAAAGACCTAGAAAGAAGAAATTTGAGTATTTCCGCTACATATGAACCTGGATCGGTTATGAAACCGTTTACTGTTTCGTCTGCTTTAGATATAGGAAAAATAATGCCGGAAAGTACATTTAATGACGAAGGTCCAGTCAAGTATTCTGATTATTATATTGATAATTGGAACGGTCAGCACCACGGTGTGCAAAATGTAATTCAACTTCTCCAGAAATCAAATAATATAGGAGCTGCGTGG
>CAZEAL010000168.1:0-5407 GCA_964510265.1 uncultured Candidatus Saccharibacteria bacterium | reverse complement strand
ATATGAACAGTTACAAAAGCAAATAGAAGAAAACGGATTTGAGCTGGAACCCTTTGAGAATTATTTAAATTTCTTTAAATATGGCTGCCCGCCTCATGGGGGATTTGCTCCGGGACCAACAAGGATATTAATGAAGATGTTAGGTATGAGCAATGTCCGCGATGTTACATATCTTTATCGCGGGGTAAATAGACTTACACCTTAAAATAAATTTCTTTAGTCGAAATAGTTGGCGACGTTTGCAATTATTTTATCATTAGCATATACAAAACAACTCAACCTTTTGAAGATTTATAAATTTGTACTACACTAAGTTTAAGATGCAATTTATTATTAATGACCATATATTAAAAGATTACCCTCAGTTGTTTATTGGTTTGATTGTAGTAAAAGATATAGACAATGAAGGTAATAATACCGACATTGACAGGCTGCTTAAAGAAATTCAGTCAGAGACAAAATTGCGTTACAAAGGTTTGGATGTTACTCAGCATCCCCATGTTATTCCATGGAGAGAAGCCTACTCAAAGTTTGGTGCAAAGCCTCGAGAATTTAGATGTTCGGCAGAAGCATTACTTAGAATGGTTCTGAATGGTAGAGAATTAAAGCATATAAATAAACTTGTTGATTTGTACAACTATATTTCGTTGAAGTATACACTCACTGTGGGGGGAGAAGATTTAGATACTATAAAAGGCGATTTGGTTTTAGCTTATGCGGATGGTACGGAACCCTTTGTTGCTTTGGGGCAGACAGAAAATGACACTCCTCTTAAAGGTGAGGTGGTTTACAAAGACAATTTGGGAGTAGTTTGTAGAAGATGGAATTGGAGAGAGGGGGACAGAACCAAGCTTGAAGAACATACAAAAAATGCTGTAGTTGTTTTGGAGGGTATACCACCTATTGAAAATTCTGTTATTGAGCAAGCTACTTATGAGTTGTCGAAGCTGATTCATAAATATTGTGCTGGAAGTGTAGAAGTTACTTTTTTAAATTCAGTTAAGCCTTCAGTAATTTTATAACTAACTCTACTTTTTGGTCGACTAAAGGGAGCGAAGTTGCAATCTGTTTTAATGGTTAATAGAAGCAAAAAAACTCCCAAATGGAGTTTTAATGCTGGCCATCGAGTCTCCTAATGATTACTCATTACTGTAGGCGTGCCTTTCAACGCCTCGTTGTTCGATGATATTAATCATCTACACTCGATATATGATATGGTTAGTTTATTGAATATGCAATGTTGTGTCAAGAAATTTCATGGTCGGGGTGAGAGGACTCGAACCTCCGACCCCCAGTACCCCATACTGGTGCGCTAGCCAACTGCGCCACACCCCGACGTAATGAAGTGATAATATCATTAATCTTTATTTTTTGCCTCCGGCCAGTTGCCAATAAATGAAATGTTTATTACTATTGTGATATCACATGAGAGGCTATTACCTTGATTTAATGCATGCGGGACACTTGCATTTACTACAAGCTTCTAAGAAAAGGGGTGAAACGGTAATAGTTGGAGTAGAATCGGACGAAAGAATTAGAAAATACAAAAATCCCAACGGTCCTATTATTAATGAGAACGAAAGAATCCAGCTTTTAATCGGTAACAGAGCAGTTGATTTTGTCTTCTTAATAAAAGGAAGGGTGCCGTGGGAAGATAGTTATTATTTAGACTTATATAAAAAGATAAATCCTAAATTAATTACTTATGGAAATACTTTTGGGTATAAAAAAAGACTGGAAACCAGAAAGGCTAAATTAAAAGGGATTAATTTTGTATTAGTTGATGAACTTCCTATAGATACCGGGTCAACCTCAAAGATCATTAACAAAGTGTTAAATTTGCCCAAAGGTCGTTAAAATAATTTATCGGCTATTGTATAAATACTGAATCCTCCGTAAAGCAAGAATGCGGCAGTCATTATTGCAACTCTCCATCCCGAAGGCTTTAACTGCGATGCTAAGCTTGTTTTATTTAGCCACAAAGTAAGACCTACGTGCACAAACATTGCAAAAGCGTTTAATACCGCGGCGGTAACTACCAATTGCAAAGGTTCGGTGAATCCAAGCAATAGTACAAATATACCAGCTAGTATCTGTAGCCACAGAACGATGTAATAAGTTGGTCTGATATGTTTTTCCCAAAGCCTCCCCCCCGAAGCTAAAATTATATTTTCCGAAAGTATTCTGCTTGTGGCGTCAAAAACTGTCAGCTGGGTTCCGAATAAAGTTAATCCGGTGATCATAAGGAAAAAAGTTCCCATAAATGGTGCGAGTCTTTCTGCAATTACGTTCGCCTCGCTTATAACAAAGTTTATATTGGAAACACTTTGTCCTGTATTATAAGTTGTTGAATAAGACAAAAGTGCTAAAAGTAAAATGGTTATCGTTCCGGTGAGCCAAAATACCAAAAAGTGTTCAAAGTTTATATTTTTCCACCATCTTTTGAATTCAGCTATGTTTTCGGGATTGGTTTCAAAAGTAGAGCCTGTTAAAGATACATATTCTTTTTTACCGGTCAGAAGACTTGTAATCTTTCCGGAATACTTTCCCATGCCGTAACCTTTTTCTTTAATATAGTAAGATTGCGCCAGGTTTAAGTTTCCTCCGGCGCCTGAGTAAGCGAATGCGGCTAAAAATGTAGCCAGTGGTATTCCCAACGGAAGCAAAAAGTAGTTTTCTCCGATACCCACTACACCTTTAGCTAAATTACCCCAGGCTGATTCATTTGCGAGTATTATTGTAAGAATAAATATTGAGGGAATTCCAACTGCTATGAGAATTTTCTGGAGGTTCTCGACAGTTTTGTACAAAATCGGACCGAGAGACAAAATGAGCCCTATTAAAACCAGCAAAATAATAGTAAGTACACCGGTATTTTCATATCCTAATATTGCTCCGAATAATTTTGCCGAAGAAGCGGCGATTCCGGGCCATATCCAAGGAATAAAAGTTGAAAATATGAACCAGAACGGAAGCCATTTTAATTTTCGTGCGAACCCCACAAATATACTTTCACCGTTTACTAAAGCATATCTTTCTATTTCCAAATTCATAAAAAATTGAAAAGTGATTCCGATAATTGCGCCCCATATAATACCCAAGCCAAAATTAGATGCCAAAAACGGCCATAATATTACTTCACCACTTCCGAGTCCTAAACCTAGTAATATAAAGCTTGGACCGAGTAGTTTTTTTAATGGAAGTGCTTTGGGAAATTCCTTAATATTTAAAGGTCTTAAATTCATTAATTTAGTTTAACATCTTTTTGAATTTTAATTGATACAGCGGGCGGTTTTTTCCAAAGCTTAATTTTTTACTCCAAGTTGATTCAATTGGTTTTAAGTCTTTTTTACCTAAAGATCCGAATTCTGTGAGGTGTAAATTATTTTTCTCGAATATCGGTATTACTGTACTTTTTAAATATTCCACCGAAAGATTTTCCAGCTCCAGTCTTTCTGTTTCATTTGGTTCATATTCTTGAGAATAACCAAGAACTATTTCGCAGATTCCATTACTTTTTAAAATATTTGATATCAGGGAGTTCTTTTCGTAGTTTGGGTTAGTTATACTTTGCAGCAGGCTACCCCATGGAAGAATAATTGTCAGCTTATCCGCAGTTCCTAGCAGCTCATCCGGAAAATATTCAACAGAGCCCAGTATGTATATGGCATTAGTAATATTTTCCTTTTGAGATTTGCGCGAATAGTTCTCAAGCTGTTTTTGTATAGGTTCTATTCCAATAAACAAAGTACCGCTGTTTTCTTTGGCATTTTTATAAACGTATCGTCCGTCACCGGTGCCCAAGTCAACTTCCACTTTTTTATAAGCATTCAGGATATTTACTAATTCGTTTTTGTCCACTTCTTTTATTGATTTGCCGGTAACAACTTTCATTTTAACTTTCTGGAAATTTAATCACCTTGTAATCACAATAATACCAATTTGTAAAAACACTAACTACTGGACAAACCCATGCTGATTTGTGATACACTATTTTGGTGCTATGAACAAAGAAGCGATTGATAAAAGATTAAAAATAATTTCAGATTTGCATATGGAATTAAATGGGTTGAAAGTTCATCTTGATGAAATTCTTGAGAATGATTCGGAGTATCAAAGTGTTTTGGAGGAGGTCGTGAAAATCAAAGAAGCCTCACAGGAAAGAAAAGCAAAGATATCGGAAAATAAAATGTTCAGAAATATTACGGAGCAGATGAAAGATAAAAGACTTGAGATTAAAGACAATCGGGATGCTCTGTCTCAGGAATTAATAGATTATTACAGAGAGAGCGGAAGAATGGAAATTGAAGATGAAAACGGAAAAACCAGAAGATTGAAATTTTCGGTTAGACTGGTAAATTAATTATTCTTTTTATAGATTTTGTAAGTACCTGTTTCCTTGCCTGTATCTACTTTTACATAATCCTCGGTCATTCTGCTGTCGTCTGGTGTTATAAATAAAGCGCCGGTAGTTTCTTTCGGAGCGGAACTTTCATATACAAACCACCACCATAAATACCTTTCGTTCGGGTTTTTAGGATCCATCAATTTTACTTTTTCGTAGTCGTTAAAATAATATCTGGCAATTGTGTAATCAGCCGGAGAAGTAAAAATAAGTTCGCCGTTATAGTCTTTAAAGTTATTATACAAATTCTTCATCCCTTTATAATAAGTATTCACAGGTTGTATTTTTGATACTGTAAATAAGTAAAAAAGTATTATTAGTGCTGTTATTTCAAATTTTATTTTGTAGGTAACTATATAGGAGGCACTGATGATGAAAAACAGCGAAGACGGGAAAATATACCTTTCAACATATACGTTTTTGTTTGTTTGCATACCGTAAATGATTAAGATAAGTTGAGGCAGAAGAAATAATAATGAACACAGCAAAAACGGCTCTATTCTATTTTTGTTTTTTAAACTTAAAATTAATACTAAAGACCCCGATACAACATAAAGGATTAATATTATTCTTCCCAATTTATTTTCATCCAGAATGAAATCTATATGATTAGCCTGGCTTTTTCCCGGCTGTTTTACTTTAACCCCGTAAGAATATGATGTGAATGTGTCCGGTATGTTGTAAAAAGCGCTTCTGTCAGCCCACTCAATATATTGATTCCGAATACTTGTAGTGATTCCGTTATTGTAGATATAAATATAAAATATTATGAAAGGAATTAATCTAATTACGTTTTTTCCGATAGGTTTTAAAGTAAATGGATTTTTATTTCCTGTTTCAAGAACTGTTTTTATCAAATAGTAAATTACTAGTAATAAAATAAACACAGAACTCATATAATGGGTGTAAATCATGATACATAAACCCAAAACGAAGAAATTATATTTTTTTGTATAGAGAGCATAAAAAGTTAATAGAGCAATTAATCCGTAAAGGGTGTAA
>CAZEAL010000167.1:0-1621 GCA_964510265.1 uncultured Candidatus Saccharibacteria bacterium | reverse complement strand
TCGGTTCCATTACCTTGCATGGCCCGCACCAATCCGCATAAAAGTCTATTAGTTGAATCATAAGCCTCCTAAATAAAAAAAATTTATCCAATTTAGCCTATTTATGATAACATACCTTTTGACCATTCAAATAGTTATATGAAAAGATCTAAGTTTATAGTTTTCATTTTGTTTTCTATGTTCGGGTACGGATTATTTGCACTTTTTAATGAATCCGAATCCGTTAAAAATGTTAAAGCATCAAACGAAAGTTTGATAAAGCCTGTAGCTGAAGAAAATGAAGACGCAGCTTATAAGAGATACGAAGATTCAATAATTGATTCCTATGACGCCGATTTAACTTGGCTTTCAGATGAGAAAATGGAGAATTTTGGAACTTCTTCCCAGCCGGAAATAGCGGGCGAAGCCGGAGTATTGGTGGATATAAACAGCGGAAAAGTTTTATTTTCAAAAGAAGTTAATAAACGAATGAAAATAGCCAGTTTAGCCAAAATAATGACGGCAGTTGTAGCCTCAGAGCACCGCAAACTTGATTCAAGGATTTATATTGATGAAGAATCGTCTTCTATAGGGGAGAACTCTATGGGTATAAGTGAAAAAGAAGTTTATACGTTGGAAGAGCTGATGTATGGGCTGATGATGAATTCAGGAAATGATTCAGCTTATGCGATTGCAAAAGGCGTTGCGGGAAACGTTGAAAGGTTTGTGCAGTGGATGAACTTTAAAGCCTCGGAGTTGGGGCTGACCAATACATATTTTGCCGATCCTAGCGGCCTGAATGATACTACTTACAGTACCCCGCTTGATTTAGTAAAACTTTCAAAATATGCTATGAAAAATCCGAAAATAAAAGATATAGTGAAAACAGTTATAAAAGAGTTACCTGGGGGGCAGCATAAATATATAACATTGGAGAATCAGACCAACCTTCTAACCACCTACCCGGGAGTTGCGGGAATTAAAACAGGATATACCGAAGAAGCCGGTTTGTGTTTGGTGACTTATGCCAGCAACGGCGGAAAAGAGTTGATAGGAGTGGTTTTGAAGAGTGTTGACAGAAAGGGAGATATGATTTTAATGCTGGATCACGGGTTTAGAACCTTGGATGTAAATGTTGAACATAACTTATTGGAATGAGTTTGAGAAAACTCGAGTATATGGAAGTGTAATTTAACTTGAATTTTTGTTAAGGTTCGCAGACCGTGCAATATCTGCGAACCCGGAGGACTTATTCGATGTAGTCATATCCAAGTTTTTTCTCAATCGTATGCGCCTCTTTTCGAAGCTCTTGGATGTCTTGCGATTGTCTAATCATGTTCCACCCAAGAAGTACAGCGCAAATCATTCTAAATTCGGAAGTGACCACCTGCACGAGCCCGCGAAAACCTCCGTTGCTTTTTGAGGTTTTCACTAATAGGTAGCTTGTCACAACTATCTCCTCTCTGTGTGGATACCGAAGATATTATCACACAATATAAAATTAAACATTGTAATAAGACATATTGAATTTGAATAAAGTTGCGGAACTAAATATAATAGTTTCCACGATGCTAATTACACCCCATACCCTCGTAGGAATAGCACTGGGTACTACAATTCAAAACCCCGCTATAGCTGTGCC
>CAZEAL010000166.1:0-1659 GCA_964510265.1 uncultured Candidatus Saccharibacteria bacterium | reverse complement strand
TTTTAGCTTCCGAGAAATATCTAATGCATTAAGATGAACTTTAACTAACCGATACCCTAGTTTAATGTAAAAAGCCGCAGCTTCTGAATTATCATTAATGGTGATTAACCAAATTTTCTCACATCCAGATTTTTTAGCTTCTCGTTCAGCTCTCTTGAGTAATTCGCTTCCGATTCCCTGTCCTTGAATAACAGCATTAATTGAAACTAATTCACAAGTTTTTTTCTGTTTGTTTAATTGATATGTAGCTAAACCAATAAGTTTACGATCTCTGTCTCGGGCCATTACATGAGGCAATAATGCTACATTAACTTTCTTGCCACGAGATACAATATATTTTGATCCCCAATGCGCATTAAGAAAATCCACAATTTCTGAATTTTCCTCAGTTGGAGTCTCAATATAATAATCAAACGTTTTTGACATAACTATTGCGGAGAGGTACCGTAACAAAACCGTTTGGTAAAAATAGTTCTTCTACTTGTAATGATAGCATAAGATAGTACAAGATGGGGCATATGAAAAAATACAAATGCCCTGTCTGCTTTTCTACCTCAGAAGTTATCAAATATGGATACAGAAACAGAGTCCATAAATTCTACTGTAAAAAGTGTAGAAGGTACTTTTCAGTTAACCCATTCTTTCTAGACAAAAAGGCTATTCTTTACGATCATTTGGATGGACTCTCCTTCAGAAGTCTTTCTGTTAAGTACAAAATCTCTCACATGACGGCGTGGAGAATCTGTTATGAAGAGTTAAGAAATCTTCCTAACAATAACCAATTTACCCATCTTTACTGCAACAGATTCTCTCAGGTATTTTTGTTTGACGGAAAGTATTTTAATGTGGCAGCTGACAAGTACGATTGGGTACTTCTTTGGGGAATAGATTACTTCAGGCATGATATTCCGGTATTTATGATCGCTCCCTCCGAAAACTATCAAGCTTGGAGAAAATTCTTCTCTTACTTTAGGATTTTAACTGTTTACCCGAAGCTTTTGGTCTGTGATGACAATCCTAATTTAAAGCTTGCAGCAAGAAGTGCTTTTCCTCAAGTTAAGGTGCAAACCTGTTACAACCACTTTAAGGAAAACATAAGGCGGGATCTTCACATCAGGTCAGATAAAACTAACCAGTACAAATCTTTCATGAAACGTATTGAGTCTGTTATTGATTCCTCAAACAAACTGTCTGATGAGACATTTAACCATTGGTTGTTTTGTTTGTATAGGGATTACAGACATGATCCTGTCTGTTTAAATATCCTGATAAATATTGAGAAATATAAACCGGAACTCTTGGCTTACCGCAATATTCCTCAAGCTCCCGTAACAACCAATTTAATAGAGGGACTGAATGGACACTTGGAGGCCAGACTTCAAAAGTTAAGATCGTTTCAAACTGTAAAACATGCAAGACTTTGGCTTAACGGATATATTCTTAAAAGAAGATTCACAAAATTCACAGATTGTCGCCTCAAGTTCAGATATCTTAAGGGTAAGAGAGGGGTAGAACAAACAAAAAAAGAGCGGATTGATTTACCGCTCTTATTTGATTAAATACCAGCCGTTTTTGTTACGCTTCTAAGCGGAGGGTACAGGATTTGAACCTGTGGACGGGTTTAAACCGTCACGGCTTAGCAAGCCGCTGCATTACCGC
>CAZEAL010000165.1:0-2570 GCA_964510265.1 uncultured Candidatus Saccharibacteria bacterium | reverse complement strand
GAAGGCCAATCATACTCCCTGCTTAGATCCGTTTGGATGGATGATAAGGAAACTTTTGATAATGTTTTGAAATGGACCAACAATAATTTGAGGCAAAGAGAAGATGATAATTTGTTTGCGTGGAAATGGGGTAGGAATCCGGACGGAAGCTGGGATGTGTTGGTTGAAGAAGGCGGAATGAACACTGCTTCCGACGCCGACCAGGACATTGCGCTGGCCCTGATTTTTGGTTACAAAAGGTGGAATCAGGAACATTATTTAAAACAAGCTATTCAAATTTTAAATGACATTTGGAAGCAGGAAGTTATTACAGTAAATGGAAAATACTATTTACTTGCCGGAAACTGGGCCAAGAGCGAACCCCAGCCTACCGTTAATCCTTCATATTTTTCATTTGCAGCTTATCCGATTTTCGCTGATGTGGATTTAACTCATCCTTGGCTGGAGTTAAGAGAAAGTTCTTATGATGTTTTGGAAGAGGCCACTTTGTCTAATTTGGACTTTGATGAGAGCGCAAACATCCCTCCCGACTGGGTTAATCTTGAATTGACAACGGGAAAGGTTCTGCCGGTTTTGCACGGTGATAAAGATACTAATTTTTCCGACGATGCCTACAGAATTATTTGGAGAGTAGGTCTTGACTGGAAATGGCACAAAAATGAAAGGGCAAAAGAATTTTTAAAGAAATTGTCATTCTTGGAAAATGAATGGAAAACGCAGGGGAAACTTATAGCTACTTATAAACACAGCGGCGAACCAGTTGATTATCATGAAAGCAATAGTATGTACGGGGCGACCCTGGCTTATTTTGATTTAATGCACCCGTATATTGCTCAGGATATTTATCTGAGCAAACTTGCAGTTTTATATAATTCCGATACTGAAGAATTTGCTGAAGACATCGGATACTACTCTCAAAATTGGGTTTGGCTTGGAATGGCATTTTATGAGGATAAACTGCCGAATTTATTTGAGGTTGAAGGGGTTGACTTATGAATAGAGAAAAAGTAAAAGCACCCCATCAAATAATATCCGCTAATATATCAGTTTCCCAGATTTACATTTTATTCTGCGTTTTTACGATTGTGTTTTATTTTACGTGGTGGCTGGATTTTGGTAATGCGGGCAGTCCTCTGCTTTTTGGACTACTTTTTATTGGCGAGGTTTACCATCTCTGGCAAGCTCTCGGTTATTTATATACTATTTGGGATCAGAGAAAACTTAAGCCTAAAGTGCTTAAAGAATTTTATCCTGTTGATGTTTTTATAACGGTTTGCGGGGAACCAAGAGATGTAGTGGAAAGAACACTTAAGGCTGCACTAGCAATGGATTATCCGAACTTTAAAGTTTATATCTTAAATGATAGTAAAAGCAGGAATATTTCCAACTGGAAAGAAATCAATGAGTTGGCGAAAGAATACGGAGCAACATCAATTACTAGAGATGTTAACAAAGGAGCGAAAGCGGGGAATATTAACAATGGTTTAACTCAATCATCCGCACCATATTTCGCGGTTTTTGACGCTGATCACGTACCTCATAAAGACTTTTTGAAAAAAACCATGCCTTACTTTGAAGATAATAAAATGGCGATAGTTCAAACTCCGCAGTATTATCAAAACAGAGACGACAGCTTTTTGACCCAGGCAGCTTGGGAACAGCAGGAATTATTTTTCGGCCCAATTTGCAGAGGCAAAAACAGGCTGAATGCAACTTTCTGGTGCGGTACGAATGCGGTTATAAGACGCGAAGCGCTGCTGGATGTAGGCGGAGTTCCTGAAGACAATATTGCCGAAGACTTTTTAGCATCACTTTACATGCACGAAAAAGGTTGGAATTCTGTTTACGTTTCGGAAGTGTTAACAGACGGCATGGCGCCGTTTAATCTTGGAGACTATGTTAAGCAGCAATTCAGATGGGCAAGGGGATCTTCCGAAGTTATTTTCCATCACAATCCGCTCTTTAAAAAAGGTCTTTCTTTCGGGCAGAAAATGCAATATTTGTATTCTTCCAGCTATTATCTGAATGGATTTGTCGTATTAATAGACGCGCTAATACCCATTATTGTTTTGTTTACAAAAGTTCTGCCGGTAAAATCCACAACTTCGGAGTTTATGATTTATTTTTTCCCGTTTATGTTTTCAACAATTCATTTGTTGATGCTTTCTACGCAGAATACTATAACGTTTAGAGCGATTCAACTTTCTATAAGCTCTTTTTATATTTTTATAAAAGCATGCCTTTCTTCGCTTCTGCGGATACCCGCTCGTTTCGAAGTTACACCTAAAGCAAAAGAAACAGGTAACTTTTTATCATTTGCCTCACTGCATTTTATTTACGTTGCGGTGGGATTTATAGCCATTGCTTATGGGCTTGTGACACAAGGTTTTGCACCTTCAGTCATAACTAACGGTTCATGGATTTTATTTAATATTGCATTCTTCTTCGGTTTTATCAGAGCAGCTTATCCCTGGAAACAATCGTTTGAAAACGCGCTCGAAAAATTAAAAACCTTATTAGGATTGTATAAAGAATTTAATGTTGTAGAAAGATATGATTACTCTCCAGTT
>CAZEAL010000164.1:0-3883 GCA_964510265.1 uncultured Candidatus Saccharibacteria bacterium | reverse complement strand
CGGCGTAGCACAATCAACTGCTTCTCCTGAAAAAGTAAGAAAAGAATGGTCAGAAGAATTAACCAAAAAGAGAAATGACTTTTTGGAAAGATTGGAAATTCCCGATGATATCAGAACTGTCGCAATACAACCTACCACATTGTGGTCTCCAGACGATAAGAAATTCTTATTCACCAAGGTAACCGGTCAGGAAACTGAATATAGAGTTTACAATATGGAAAAACCCATACCAATAGGAGAAAAGGTGGACAATTTGGTCTTTACACTTAAAAAATCCGACCAGCAGCCCAAAATATCCTGGTATTACGACAGCTTTCACTTAATCCTCACCAGCCTGGATCCTGAAGAAAAGAACAGAGGAACAATAAGTATTATAAGAATCGACGGAACTAATAAAACCGAAATATACAACAACACAATGTATTCGGACAATGTGTACAGCGGTCCCGGAGGCGACAAGTTAATTATGCTGACAACATTTAAATCAACAGGAGCGACTAATTTATATACTTTGGGTATTAGATAAAATTAAAGTTCTTTAGGTAAAACATCCACCAAAATTGCGGTAACCACCAGCCTGTTTATGGTAGTTCCGGGCGGGTCGCATGTCTGCAGAGTCAATGTTGGTTCAATTACAGCACGTGTTAAAGGATAAGTGTTCCAACCTTTTAAATATTCCTTGTTTACTACTTTATAGACATAATCCTTCTGTTCATAAAAAATGTGGATTTTATCTCCATTATCAAGTTTTCTCAATAAGTTAAACACGGTGGCGTACTTGCCAAGCTGCCAGAAATTTATAGAGGCATGGGCGAATAAATACACATTGCCCGGCTCTTTAGAAGGATATTCGGAAGTAAGTGCATGAGCAACACCGCTTTTCAGAGCCTCCATGTATACGGCTTCATCCGTAACAGAAACATCGGCAACTACAGGAGCATTAACTCCTATTCTTTCTATTACTATAGAAAAATCTTTATTTACCGGATCAATACTAATGGGATCTGAAGTCAAAAATCTGGCAAATACGCTGTCTTTTTGGGCTTGGGGATCTTCCAGCACAAATACCTGCGATTTTGCTTCTTTTAAGGCAAACCAAATTTCGTCTTTTATAATAGGACCGTATGCAAAAACCAAAGCAAGAAACCCGAAAAGTATTAGGATTTTAGGAAGGGTGAAAAAGTAAAAACGCCTAAGTTTTTTTACGTTCATAATAAAAGGATACACAAAAGACTGTTTTCAATAAACCTTTAAGTAACCAGATTGCCGTATTGGTGGATTAATATTAGGCTGTTAATCTCTATAATTCTTCTCTGGTCAGGGACCCCGGACTCGAACCGGGAACCTCTACGTCCCGAACGTAGCGCGCTACCTATTGCGCCAGTCCCTGATTATTTTTTGGCACCAGCATAAACATCTTACCAAAATTTATGGAGCCCCCACCCAGAGTTGAACTGGGATCTGAGGTTTAGGAAACCCCTGCTCTATCCGCTTGAGCTATGGGAGCATTTGGCGGAGAGGGTGGGACTCGAACCCACAAACCCCGTTAGGGGTAACAGTTTTCAAGACTGTCCGGATAACCATTCCCTGCACCTCTCCATTCACTTACCAGCAAGATACTATCCTAAAGGAAATACATAGATTTTATCACGAAAAACGATAATTCTAACGACTACAATCTGTCAACCATTTTAATGGGCAATTCTCTTTCAACCAATCAGAATTTGGTGAATTTGGGAAAACATATTTAAAACATACGTTGCCGCCAGCATTGTATTTGAAACAACTCCGTTATCATCTTTAAATTCCCAAGGTTTCCGGCTAACTTCAATTTCACCATTTTCATATGAATACGAAAAAGCAGGCTGAAATTCATAGTCTTCCAAATATTGATGGGCTATTTCAGCCGGAACAGAGTTCCTAATAATAACTTTTGGAATGCCATACAACTTTACAGCCACTCGCATCAGTTTCTCATCCAAATCAATCCTCTCTCTAATAGACCCGATACCAGAACTATCGCCCTCTTTTTCCACATATCTGACTTTGTTATAACCATTGCAGTTCGAATTATCACAAATTAGATAAAACCCCTTGGTTTCGTTATCATAACCTACAAATTTAGTAGGATTATAAGTTAATCCCCTCGATGTATGGCAGATAGGGCAAACCAAACGATGCTTCATTCTGCCTTCAATCATTTCTAAAGGAATCTCTATTAAAACAAAAAAATCAGGGCAATCACCAAAATTTATAAGATTGCGAAAATATAATGAATAAGATATTTGGTCGGTATTCCTGGGCAATCAGTCAATAAAAAGTGCTTTTCTGCCTATATTATCTATCTCCCGCTTAAGTAATACCAGTATAAACTCTGTAGGGATACTTATTTTTCCCTGGCTTCTGTTCTTCAATGCTTCTAATGCGTCGTCTATTGGTAAAAAACCCCGGTAATTTTTTTCAAGATATTTAATCAAATCTTTCTGCTTAGCTGGGTTGGCGGTATCAATTAAAATTTCGTGGACATCCCGCACTACATCACCTACAGAAACGTGTGCAAATCTCTCGGGGCCGAGTATTTCTTCAAACATTTTGGCGTAAGTTCCTTTACCAGTCATTTTTTTGGCAAGCATATATCCCACAAATGGTTTCTTTTCCAAAAACTCCTTAACTTCATAAACTTTTTTACCCAATTTAACGTGGAAGTATTCCTGTCGATCTTCCGGATTATTGAGGTTATAAACCTTTCCGTTTGAAAGTTCTTTTGAATTAAAAATCGGAAAATCCATAAAAGTCAGTACAAATACAAATCTTCGTGAATTCTTCTATAAGAGAGAATTTCATCTTTTTTAAACCACAAATCTATTTCAAACTGCGCTTCTTCGTCAGAACCCGATGCGTGAATCAAATTATAAATGGTCCTCGACCTTCTATTTGCAGCAAGGGCCGAATCCAGAGAAAAATCCCCTCTTACGGTACCCGCTTGAGCTTTTGAGGGAACTGTATTGCCTACAAGAGCCCTCACCCTCTCAACCGCATTTACACCTTCAAAGACAATCGCTAAAACCGGACCTGACTTAAGAAAATCTTCATTCCATTTTTTTACTATTTCTCCCACTTTCAAAGGATTAGTAGTACCGATATTTTCCATTAAATCTATTCCATTCGCCTCACATTCATCTATAGTTCTTTGTCCTACTGTAGACTTCCATTTTTCTGTGTTCGGATAATGTTTCTCAGCTAAATCCGCACCGGGTTGTATAAGTTTTACAGCCACCATTTTCAACCCCGCCCTTTCAAATCTGTGAAGAATTTCCCCCACAATACCCCGTTTAACTGCGTCGGGTTTCATTAGTACTAAAGATCTCTGAATCATGCGTGTACGATATCAAAAAGATACAAAGAGTTCAAGAAATATAATTATTACTTGATAACCGGCATAAATAATATGCGTATTGAAAAGCAAAACTAAAAGATTTTACTACAAAACTATTTCTTCCACCTCAAAACTATCGTCGTTATATACACCTAACAAAGAAAACCTAGGTGTTTGAAGGTTTCTATCCGCAGCAAGCGCCCCAACCACAATGTGTTTTAAATCACTTTTTTCTGGATCCGAACTTGTACTCGAACTGTGGTGATCTCCCGCCAGCACAGCTTTAACTTTAGATTTTCTTATTAAATTTAAAATCTCCAAAGCCTGCTCGCGAACCTCTTTTACTTCCTCACCGTTTACAACTCCCATAACTCTGGTGTTGGTCGGGTGGTACAGTGGCTGGGGAACCAACACAAAATCCGCATCCTCCACTTCCTTAGTAAACCAGTCCATTTGTGCAGAATCTATGGCTGTATAATTCGCGCTGTTATCAAGCAGTACAAACTT
>CAZEAL010000163.1:0-4501 GCA_964510265.1 uncultured Candidatus Saccharibacteria bacterium | reverse complement strand
CAATTCGAAAGAACTTATCAGCATTATCATCCCGGAGTTACATTAATGTGGATATCGGGAATTCCGATTGAGTTTTATAAACAATTAAATCCGGCAGAGGTGGTTTATAATCAATTTAATTTTCCTACTTATGACCTTATAGCTAAGCTTTCATTAATCGTAGTCCAGCTTTTTTTGTCGGTACTTACAATATATCTTCTTAATAAAGTATTATACGTTTTTTTTCCGAAACACTCATTATTATTATCAGTAGCAAGTGTTGCTCTATTTTCATTCGAACCGTTTTTTATCGGGAATTCGCGGCTTTATCATTTGGATGTACTTTTGGCACTATTTTTATTTGACGGATTATTGTTAACGATTTTGCATTTGAGGGAATTTAAATGGATTTACGCAGTTCTATCCGGATTGTTCTTTTCTCTGGCTTTTTTAACTAAAACCCTTGGTTTAGGTGGGATTTTGTTTTATATCATTTTCAGCGGATTATTTACCTTTAAAACTTACGGTAAAAAGGAAGCGTATAAATATGTACTTTCCGTATTAGTACCTTTTTTACTTTTTACTTTTTTGCAGTTTCCGGCTCTTTGGGTTAAGCCCTTGGAGGTTTTAACAGAGTTGTATAACGAGGGGGAGAGAGTAGGAGTAAGAAAAGGACACGGCCAGATCATTTTGGGTGAATACACACGCGACGGAGGACTTTTTTTCTATCCCTTAGTTCTGCTGATGAAGGTTACACCATTTTTGTTATCAGGTGTATTAATCATGGCAGGTTATGTTGCACGAAGTAAATTGATCAAAAAAGCTACAACGCTGCCTAATATAATAAAGAGTGTGTTTAAAATGTCTAACTTATCAAATCCAATAGTATATTTATCCGTTTTATATATAGGATATGCATTAATAATGACTTACCCCACTAAAAAGCTCGACAGATATATGATTCCGGTTTATCCATATTTATCTTTAATATCTGTTTTAGGTTTTTATTTTGTCCGAAATTACTTGAAAAAATATACTGCAATCACACTATTGGCAATATCGGCTTTAGTTTTTTATGTAATTCCATTAACAAATCTTTATCCATACTACTTTTTGTATACAAGTCCGGTGTTTGGTTCCGCACAAAATGCTAATGCTGTACTGGCTCAAAAGCCGCTCGGAATAGGCATATATGATTTAAAAGAGTTCATAAAGGATAATTATTCGAATACTTACGGTGACGAGCCGAAACTGGGTTTTATTGATATTAAGCCAATGAAATCCATTTACTCGAATTCAAAAACATTTGATATCCGTGAAATTAGTTCTTCGAAATTTGATTTACTTATATTGGGAGTTAACGAAGAGTTTCCCAAAAAAGTTCTGGACAGCAATATAAAATGGGTAAAAGATAAAGTATTATTTATTAACGGATTAGAATACTGGAGAGTTTATGTTAAAGAAAATTAATTTGATTCTACTGGGAATTGTTATTTTAGCGGTACTTTTAAGAGTTATCGGAATCACACATAGTTTTCCGTTTATTTTTCATCCTGACGAACCCACAGTAGTTAGATCTGCTTTAGGAATAAGATTTGACCCGAACCCCGGGCACTTCGACTGGCCGCACCTCTTTATTTATCAAAATTATTTTCTATTTATGATATTTTCGAAAGTAAGGGATATTATTGCTGCTATTGGATTAAAAAGCTCCCTTTCATCTGCATTTCCGATAATTTGGGATGATTATCTGGTATTTTATTTGCTGACTCGCCTTTTTGCGGCATTGTTGGGAGCTTTCACGGTTGTTCCTGTTTTTTATACAGCAAAAAATCTGTTTGGTGAAAAAGCGGGTTATTTTTCAGCGTTAGCGATGTCTGTAATGCCATTTCACGTCTGGCATTCCCACTATTCTCTTGTAGATGTCCCCATGGCTTTTTGGGCGGCTTGTGCAATGTATTTTTGTTCAAAGATTCTTAAGGAAGCATCCCTAAAATACTATATTTTGGCTGGTGTATTTGTTGGGTTAGCTGCTTCTACGAAATACAACGGCGGTTTACTGGCTTTAATGATACCTTTGGCTCATTTTTACAGGATTAAACGAATTGATAAAATCATAATATCGCTGGTTTATTCGGGATTGGCGGCATTTGCCGGTTTTATATTAGGTACTCCATACTCTTTGTTGGATTTTGATACTTTTATAAGGACTGATAGCCCGCGGGGAGCATTATGGCAGTTTACTAATGTAGGTAGTCTGCCGTTTGGAGAACATATAATCTCTTTTTTCAGATCACTTTTTTCAACTTTGTTTGAGGATATGGGATATACTTTTACAGCTGTATTTATCGGATTATTCATTTTTCTTTTTACTGAAAGACTAATATTCAAAAAAATTAAATTTGATAATTATATATTGTTTTTTTACGCTGTTGCTTTATTTTTGATTTATTATATTTCGGGATTTGAAAAAGTCAGATCACATTATTTTTTATTTATAGTTCCTTTTATAGCGATAATTCTTGGATATTTTTCTATATTGCTACAGAATATATTGGTGAATAAAAAGCTGATTTATTTGATTCTATTTATGGTATTTTTGTTTCCTTTTATATTTTCGTTGAAAAACACGCTCACTTTCTACCGGAAAGACACAAGGGTATTGGCATATTACTGGCTTAGAAAAAGTGTAAAAGATAATGATTACTTAGTTTATGACTCATCCCAGTTTGAACCAGTTTTAAATAAGTTTAAAAACACTCAAAAAGCTAAAGGTTACCAAAGGGCAGAAGAGATAAAAAGCCTAAAAGGAACGGGTTATATTATATATAATTATGAGGGCGATGAATCTGTAATAGAAGGTTATAGCGAGGTTTATCGAATCGGTAATTATTTAAGGAACGGCCCGAAAATAATAATCTTTGAAATATGACAACTATTAAATTGAAACTACTTAAGTGGGAACTTGCTGCGGTTTTTTTTATTTTTCTTTTTTCCAGACTACCTTTTTTAGGGTTTGATACATTTAATACCGACGCCTGGAAGTGGAAATCCAGGATTTATGATTTTGGGACTGGGGTATTCACATTAAATTTTGAAAAAACGATTCAGAAATACCACCCTGGGGTAACATTGATGTGGCTCGGATCAGGTGCGGTGAAAGTTTACAATTTATATTATGAAACCATAAGAAAAGTATTACCTCCTGACAACGATGTTCAAACCATATTTGAATTAAATTTTGTACAGAAGCTTTTTATTGTTGCATTTTTAGGGCTGGTTTTGGCTTCTATATATTATGTACTGGGAAACATGTTCGGAAGGCGGTATGCGGTAATAGTATTCGCATTAATCGTCTTTGATCCTTTTTATACTGCGCTTTCCAGGGAAATTCATTTGGAAGGATTGCTTTCCACACTAATGCTGGGATCTTTTTTATGGTTTTATTATTATCTTGAAAATACAAAAGATTCTTCGAGATTTATTATCTCCGGAATTTTTGGGGCACTGGCAGTTTTAACCAAAACGACCGCGGTGTTTATAGTTCCGTTTTCATTTATTCTGGCTTATTTATTTTATTATATTCATAACAAAAAGGTACACGATTCACTAAAGCTTGCTTTGACTCCATATTATAAGTGGCTGATGGTTTTTACCGTTTGTTTCATATTATTTTGGCCCGCGATGTGGGTAATGCCCGAGCAGGCTTTACAATCTTTGGTAAAAGGAGTTTTTGATGTAGGAATAGAAGAAGGTCATGAACAGTTGTATTTCGGCCGTTTGATTGAAGATCCGGGTTTAGCATATTACTTAGTGGTTTTCGCTTTTAGAAGCTCTGTTCTGTTAGTGATCGGGCTTCTGGGGTTTGTGCTATTTTCCAGGAAATCATATAACTCCGAAACGAAAAAATTTATTTTGATTTCGCTTTTGTATTCGGTTCTGTATTTAGTTGAGATAACATTACCTTCAAAAAAACTGGACAGATATATACTTCCCGGTATGCTTGGATTGATGTTGTCTGCTGGATTTTTCTATGACTGGCTTTTGGGAAAGCTGAAAAGTTTTCATAACATTGCATTTTTGTGGGTATTTTTACCTTCACTAATTTTATTTATACAGTTGGTTCCTGATTATTTCTCTTATTATAACCCGATTTTGGGAGGACTGGCGAAAGGAATTTTTGTATTAGAACCCAAATGGATGATCGGACAAAGACAGATTCAGAATTACTTTATTTCCTTGAAAGAAAAAGAAAAATTGGTGGATTTTAGAAATAACGAATCCCTGGATTCAGCAATAAATAAACCTGAAATAAACACGAAACTAACTATTGGTTTTCAGGAAAAGTATTATACTCAGATTCATCCGTTTATTAGTAGAATAGGAGGCAGGGCGGTTATCCAGGATTTAACGCCTCACGCGGTCAGAACAAAATACTTTGTCTACCCTGTTTGGGATGATAGATCTAAAGAAGAAAACAGATTTAAACTAAAATATGTAGATTCAATTTTTTTGAGAAGCG
>CAZEAL010000162.1:0-2850 GCA_964510265.1 uncultured Candidatus Saccharibacteria bacterium | reverse complement strand
CCGGGTATCGTCTACCATTATAAATTCATCATTATTAATTGGTTCATTTGAAGTATTTCTACAAAATATTAAAGGTTTTCTGAATCGACAGGTTTTTGTGGCTTTTATTAATTCGTTCTCATCGTAACTTATACCTAAGTCGTTTAATGTTATAACTCTGCTTTGAGACTCTATGTTTAAATATATTGGAGTATTGATAGAAGTATTTAACAATTCCAGTCCAGAATTCAGAGTTTTTCCTGAAAGGTCAATATTTCCTGCTTTAGTATTATTTCTGAACACGGTAATGGGTTTATTTGAAAGGTTATATAGCAGCCAGTAAGAAAAAATAACGGGAATAATTATCAAAAGAATTAACTTAATCTTCACAATAATATCTTATCACTTTATCCACTGATGGGTTATTAATAAGGTGATATTTTAAAGGACAGGTGCAGGTTTTCGTTGTTTTCTTTGTCGGTAATATAAAAAGGATCCAAAATTCCGATATAATTTGTATTACCCTCAGGTTGTAATAAAGTATTTTCGTCTAAATATACGAATTCTCTATAGGGACCTCTGTAAGGATCGTGTGCAATTAAAGACTTAGCTTTTCCGTTTTCATAGTCTTTCATTCCAACTACAACAATTGCGTGTCCGGTTATATTGTCGTAGTTTTGAATATTAAGAATTACCGGGTGTCCTTCATTCAAAACAGAAAAGATATTTGAGTAACTATTTTTAAATTTATTGGTCTTTTTATTAAAGAATTTTGCTGCATCATATAAATTATAGAATCTATCACCTTTTACATAAACAGAGTTCGGTAAAGCATTAATTACTTCGTTCAATTTAATAGAATCTTCAAGATGTTTTAAAGCCATGGTCACAGAAGCCGGTCCGCAAGCCGTGTTTCTGATCAAACTTTTTGATTCTTCATTAAGGTCGTCTATTTGGTGTGTGTAGGGGATGCTTATAAGGACATCTTTATCAGACTTTATAAAAAAGCCGGAATTCTCCGTTGTGGTATCCAGTTGGTTCCCGGAGTAGGAAGTACTTATTATAATAGCGGTCAAAAACAAAGCTAAATTCATATGATTCAGTGGGCATAAGGGTTATTATACTATAGGTTTATGAGTGTGGCAAACCACCAGATACTGTGGTGTAATAAGAAAAAACAGAACCATTAAAATATTTTATTATTATTTCAGCAAAATACTGGATGTGAAAGCTTGTAGTTAGTGTTTTAGCAATTGGTTAATGAAAATGTAGGGTAACTTTGGGAAAAATTATATATATAAATTTTACTGTTTTTGAGAGTAATTCGTGATGTTTTGAAAATGGAAACCGCCGGCGATTCAGGGACTGTGTATATGCTTAAATCTTGCACATGCATAGTATGAATCGTCAGCGGTTCGGTTGGCGCTGTGGTCTAGCGTCCGAGGCCGGGTGCCCAGTTCTGATAACGGTAACTCTGGTACGAACTGCAATA
Organism: uncultured Candidatus Saccharibacteria bacterium; assembly: GCA_964510265.1. GTDB lineage: Bacteria > Patescibacteriota > WWE3 > UBA101185 > UBA10185 > 2-02-FULL-38-14. The sequence continues at coordinate 1,379 of CAZEAL010000162.1, read as the reverse complement.
TTGGCCGAACCAGTCGCGGCTGCAGTTCAACTGAACTGCGTACAACCCATTCGGGCTTGTGTACCAGTAGCCGGCAGGTCGCCACGCTTGACCGTAGCTGCGAACAGCTGGCTGTCCACCCCACAGAGGTCCGTAAACCACCGCCCCAGTTTTAGAGTCAAAAGAGGGGTCACCATATCGGTATTGCCCGTACTCTGAGGACCAGAAAACTTGAGGATCCCCAAGTTCCCCACTGGCCAGAGGCTGCCAAGTAGGCTGTACACAATTCTGGCATGGAGGAGGTGGTGTGGGCTGCTGAGCGGCCGCGATGCCGTGCCCTGCGAGGGTTAGAACGATTGAGATCAATGGAACTGCCATTATTTTACGCATCTTTCCTTTTCTCCTTGTGGATTTATTAGGATTATACTACAAATATTAATTAAAAACTAGTGCTATAGGTCATTATCCTTAACGCTGTATGTATATCAAAATTCGTGTTGGAAATATACTTAGGCTTTAGGTTTACATATTAGTATTAGCGGAGCTGTAGTTGCAAATGTACTTAAAATATCTAAATTATAAAAAACCTTGAATAATATATGTCATAAGATGTATTATTTATGTGTATGAGGAAAATCTGCCTTTTTGTTATAACCGGATTATTTTCACTATTTCTAACTAATTATTCATTAGCAGCTACTTTGACATTGGAAAAAATAGGTGCATTAAGTACCGGGGGTAAAACGTATTCCGAGTGGTGGTATACAGGACAGAATCCCACTTTGTCCGGTAAAGCCGATCCGGATGTTGAGGTAACGGTTAAAGTGGACGATAAAAGTTATGTTTTTGATTCGGATGCTTCGGGAAATTGGTCGGTTACTCCTACAAATTTAACTAACGGTGACAGGAAAGTTTCAATTACAACTGATGAAGGGGGTGCCTACAGTTTTACACTTCACATTGGACAAAACCTACCGGAAAATCTCGGGGGCACAGGAGGATCAGCTACACAAGCTACAACTTCAGCTCCTACAACGGGTTCAAATCAATTATTAGGAATATTATTGGCCACATTTGCGTTTATTACCGCGTATTTTTTATATAATAGAAATCTTAAACCATCATTTGAGAAAAATATTATCCGCCAGATTTAATTTCGAACCGATTTCTTTGAAGATTCAAATAAATTGTAGTAATACATGAAATTATCGTGTATTCTTTCAATACACTTTTCTTTATTTATAATTTCTTTTATATATTCTTTTATAGGTTCAAGAAAAACCGTTCTTCCCACCGCAAATCCAATAACTCCTTCAACTTGAGCACCTTCAGATATCCATTTCTCAACGTGTTCTTTGCTGTCACCCTTACCCAGGATTATTATTCCAACCTGCTCCCTG
>CAZEAL010000161.1:0-4882 GCA_964510265.1 uncultured Candidatus Saccharibacteria bacterium | reverse complement strand
CTATGTTATTGGAACTTACGATTATGGTCTTTTTATTTCTCAAGCCAGTAATGATTATTTCTACAACGTTTCTCCTTTAGATTTTTATATTAAAAATGGATATTCTATATCAGAAAAGAAAAATTATTTACTGGCACAATACAATAATTACAATAAAACTAATTCACTTTCTAAGATAGAACAAATATATTACTCTATATCCAGTTACTTATCTATAACACAACCATATTCGCTCTTTAACAATTTAAATGACAACGTTAAATTAACCAGCTCAATTAAAGATGATGTGGTTAGATTCACTCTTTTATCCCCCAATAAAAATTTGTCCAACAAAAACATTTTCATGACTATGAGTTTTAATGAAAACGATCTCATTATCGATAACAACGGGTATATGTACACTAAAATAAACGAATATGAAAAAGCCGGATTAAAAAATCTTTATGATATTGAAATTCGGGATATTAATGACATCAGCCAAACAATTTTATCAATTGACAGATCTGCAGAATTTATCGTTATTATCAACAAAAACATGCCCGGTCTCATAAAAATATCAAATACGGATAACGCGTATAAATTGGGCAACATTGATAAGGAGAAAATGCTCATAAGTATCGCGGTTCAAAATTCAGAACAACCGTTTTTTGAAATCAATTTTCAAGAGAGGCTACAATAAAATGACATTAACCGATATGTTTGCTGCTTTTAGCTTTTATTTTATTCCTATCCTGATAGGCTCTGGTTTAAAATTACTGCCCAGAGTATTAAAATCACATAAATATAGTGAAAGAGATTTCGGAGAATCGGTTTTTTTCTTAGGCAGTTCGTTTATACTTGGCGCTTTGGCCTTATTTGCCGGAGCAGTCAGTACAAATTATTTCTACAAAGGCGATTTTATAAAGATATACTCGAATTTAATTTTTACCCTATCAGGTCTGGCAATTTTGATTCTCTTCCTTTACGTTTTAAGGAATAAAATCAACTCCAACATAAATAAACTTGGACTAATCTTTTTAGTTGTTATACTGGCCCTAATAACCTACAGCACGTGGAGAGCTGATGCACGAACAAATACAACCTTGAACTGGGATTTATATCATCATCAGGTACTTGCCAATAAAATAAAGAGAGGGGAATTTGAAATTGTAACATCAAATATGTCTGATACCTTTCAGTATGACGGATACTCAACAATATTCCATCTTTTACTCGCTACACCACAAATTTTATTTAAAACCGACATACTTAATTATTGGTGGTTTTTAGAGTTCTTTCATCTACTGGCAACTATATCCATAAGTTATGCAGTTGCATTCTTTTTTACAAAAAACAAGCATGTGGGGGTATTTGGTATGTTTTTTGGCGCCTTTATTTTTGAATCCACCGGAGCATACACTTCCCTATTCTTAATTCCTCAGAACCTCGCGGCTTCGATAGGCGCACTGTTTATTTCTTACTATGTGTTTAAAAAAGATATCAATAAACAACAACTATTAAGATTGGATTTGGTCATTATTAGTTTCATAGTATATATTCTGCTAAATCATTTAATTATCGGAACATTTTGTATAGTTTTCCTGATGGCTGCAAAGGTTTATCTGACAATCAAAAGCAGGTTTAACATCGTAAAAACGGATGCCGTTCTTGCAATACTGGCTGTGATCGCAACTATAATAGTATTATTACTGATCTCCGGAATAGACTTAAATTGGATAAACCGGGGTGAAGCCGCATTCTATAATTTTGATCTGACAACCAAGTTTAAGTTCCTCCATAACTTTTATGGAATCAGTTTGTACATTTTCCTGCCGCTGGGTTTATTTTACATATTAAGAGAAAGGGAAAGCAAAAAAATAATACTATTATTATTTACTTTCGCGGCTTTTGCATTACTTCTGGGACAAATCCCATATACTTTTAAGCTCTACAGCGTGGGGCGGTACTTCACAAATGCTTTTCTGGCCTTAGGGGTTTGGGCGCTTATAAAAGGGCAGAAAAAAGGAATAAGTATCTTAAATACCATTTTGCTTGGTTTTATGCTATTTATAATTTTTATATTGAACATTGTTGGATTTAAACAAACTCCCTCATACAAAGAACTGGCAACCCACATATCAGAAAATGAGATAAAGGCAGCCGAATTTTTGAAGAAAAACTACAGTAATAACTCTAATGTAATGCTGGTTAGCGACCCGTCCACTATGCAAATTCTTGAACCGCTGGCGGAGGTTAATACACCAGGTGGTGCATATGCGACCACAGATACCAGGGAAGTCCTTAATAAAATATATTTAACCAGAGAAAATGACAGCATCACCAACAATTTATTCCTTATCAAAGATCTGGTAGAAGCCACAAAACCTGCCAAAATACTTTTGGCCGTCAGTAAAAGACTGGAAATATGGGAAAATTCGAGCGACGAGAGAAAATACGGCATCTTCTACAACGTTTGGGCACCTGCCGATCTGGACCTGCAGGACTTGGCGGGTTTTGGATTTACTGATTTTTTAACAAATTACACAAGATTCAATAAAGTATTCGCCAACGACACTATGACTATTTTTGAGGTCAGTAGACTGGAGCCGATATTTTAGTAGAATGTATATTGCAGGAAAACCCAAAAGGCGTTTATGAAGCTAAATGTTAAACAAAAAATAATTGTAACAATAATAGGATTAACCGTTTTAGGCACAATAGCATATCAAGTATTTAACAAAGCACCTCAAAAATGGGATAGTGCCGCTCATGTGAATTTAGCAATGCTTTATGCTTTAAAAATCAGCGAGGTTAGATTTGAAGAAATCCCCACATTATCCGGATTCTACCCACCGCTAGTTCACCTACTTGGAGCTTCTGTTTATTTAGTTATCCCGCTATTTAACTCCCCTCTTCTATTGTCTTTTATCTTTTTAGGGTTGGGATTTTTGGTAATCTACAAAACTTCCTTTATTTTAACCGAAGATAAATCAACAGCTTTATTTACCGTACTAATTTTTTCGCTGCTTCCCCAAGTTTATATAGAATCCCGTCTTTTTCAATTGGACTTACCGTTAACAGTTATTACCCTTGCCGCTACTTATTTCATACTCAAAACGAATGGATTTACTAGCAAAAAAAACACATTTATAGTATTTATCCTTATGGCATTGGCAGAACTGACTAAATGGTATGCCTTTGTTTATTTAGCGGTTCCGGCATGTTTCGAATTTTTTAAAAATAACGGAGTGCAATGGCACCAAGTTCTAAAAACTAAATTAGTCAATGTGTTTTTAGGATTACTAATATTTGCAGGCATTGCTGCGCCTTGGTACACGTTAAATTTTAATAGCATTATTGACTTCTTCAATACAGTATCTTCACAGGGAGAACTTACCGACCCTCAAAATCCAATATCAATAGGTAGCCTATTAGAATACGTACAATTGGCAGTTGCTTTTCAAACCAGTTTTATTGTAATGGGATTAATTATTATTGGTATTCTGTACTTAATTAAGGAAAAAGATAAAAATGCATGGTTATACACATTAGGAATTATCGTCCCGTTTCTTGTTTTCACCTTAATTAAAAACAAAGATGTTAGGTATATAATGCCTTTAATTCCATATTATGCATTAATACTCGGGCAATTTCTCCGCAGACTTCACAAGAATAAACATTTTATTACAGATTTATTGCTCCTTGGTTCAACCGGTTACTTAATAATATGCTATATCTTCATCTCATTTAATCAGATACCCAGATTATCCGATAATTATAGCTGGGTCAGCCGTGTTTATTCTTCACCATGGAATAAATATCAGTGGATTACGACGAACACATCCGCTTTTGCCTATCAAAAATATGACTGGAAAGTTAAGAATATGTTTGAGAGATTATTGGAATTGGATACTAACAGAAGTCGAACAGGAGATGTACTCTTTGCTGTAGATTTCCCCTATTTTAACGTTATAAACTTTACTACTCTTCAGCTACAAAATAAGACGTATTTTCAGGCTATTGCCGGCTATCAATTAACGGATGAATTGGTGAATAGTTTTTTGGCGGATCCGATGAATTCAAAATATGAATTTATAATTTCCTCTTTTAATCCGGGTGAAACAGGATTAAGGCATTACGACAATATGGTAAGAATTAATAGATTTCTACAACAAAACAACAACCAGATTTATCAGGCTGAAGGTTTTGTGAATCTTCCTAATGGTGAGGATGTATATATATTTAGAAAAGTCGGACGTTACTTCTAACTACAAAATTCCTCTTATAGTCAAAAGTAAGAGCCCGACGGATCGAATTATTCAAATTCGTCGGGCTCCAGTGAGCTAGCATGTCTATGAGTTGCCGGTGATTTGGCAAAACGTTGACTTCTAGCGCGTCGGGCGGCACTCGGGGGCGTAAACGCCTTTGTCCGTGAGTGGACCCCAAACGCCTTGCGACCAGACCGCCGGGATGGTTCCGCGATTCACAAACGTCGCTTCGATCTTGGCCTGCTCCTCGGGAACGATCTCGAATGAGCGAACGTTCTCGCACGTTTCGGAAGTCCCGTCTGGGAAGAAGTAGGTCACATCGACAAAGCTCGTGCGATTGTCCAGGGTCGCGGGCCCCCAGAAGCCGACTCCGTCGTGGTATCGCTCGGCGGGAGATGTGGCATCCCAGTTCCACTTCAGGAAATCCACCAGGTCGATTGTCACGGTCTGGCTCAACTCCTGAGAGTAAACCGGGAAGCTGGGGTACGTCCAGGTCACAGGCAGCGTATTCGTGAGACCGGGCTTGGGCGGATACAGGTTGAAGCTGACGCAGTTCGTGAGGATGTACAATCCCTCTTCAGCATCGAGCTGCGTACCCGCCGGAACTCCCCAACTGCAGTCCGCTTTGTTCGAAG
>CAZEAL010000160.1:0-1771 GCA_964510265.1 uncultured Candidatus Saccharibacteria bacterium | reverse complement strand
AACCACTGATAAGACTCCAACTGTATACCCAGAAGATTAGGCAAAGGTAAAGTTACTTTTCTTTTAGAAAAATTGTGTCGCATTATTTTATACTTTTTTTACAAACAGGCACGAAGAAGGCCTACTTTTTTCAACTCAAGGACAAGAGGCAAGTTAACATATCTTTTCAGGCGTGTCAATAGCAACAAACTGCCATTTATATAAAGCCTAATTTATCCAAAGGCCAAAATCTAAAAATTACCCGTCCTAAGATACTATTTGCCTCAACCAGGCCAAAATACCTGGAATCTGAAGATCTAGCTCTGTTGTCCCCTAAAACCAAATATTCGTTCTCTTCTATTTTAATGGATCTACCTTCCTTAAGTCTAGGACCTTCTGTAGTACATGTACCTTTTGGGAGATAAGTCTCGTCCAAAACGTATTTTTTACCGTCAGTTGAAATATAAACCTGACAGTCAAATACTTTAACTATATCTCCCGGAATTCCAATTATTCTTTTAATATAATCCGAACTCTCGTTTCCCGGAGGATTCAGCACAACCACATCACCTCTCTCAAAAGATTTAAAGTGCTTAGTCAGTTTCTCTACCAATATTCGTTCTCCGGTATGAAAATTGGGTTCCATACTCGCTCCGACAACCTGTTCAGGCATAGCAACAGTAGCGTATATAATAAACAGAACTATAAGAGTTGTTAAAAAAGTTTCCAACAGCTCAATAAAAAAACTTTTGAATTTACTGAATTTTCCAGATTCTTTCATATATATGCTCAAAATACTATCATAAATATATGAACGAGATAAAATCAGCGGAAAAATTAAAATTACTATTCAAAGCAAATATACCACTTTTTTTTCTTTTAATTTTTTTAATAGTCTTTTTATATATAAACAGCATAACCGGTAAATTTCTAGTTGATGACATACCAGGATTTGTAGAAAATCCGAGTGTGATAAATGGCTCATGGTCTATTGAAACTTTCAGATTTCAGAATTTAATATATGCTCTCATTTATAAAGTTTTTGGATTAAATAATATAATTCTTCATTTAATTTCAATATCAGTACATATAATAAATTCTATTCTCGTCTTTGTGTTTTTATTTATGTTATTCGGAAAAAGGGTAGCGGGAATCGCCACATTTCTTTTTGCGGCGCATCCTGTGAATTCGGAAACAGTTTCATGGATTTCAGCTAACAATTACTTATTCAACGGTACATTCACTCTACTAATATTAATTACCTATTTTTTATATCGCTACTCTGAAAAAAAACCATATTATATTACTTCACTGCTAATTTATGTTTTAGGATTAGGTTTCCTTGGGCATCAATGGATTATGATTACACCCGCATTTATTCTAATTTTCGATATGTATTTTCTAAAAAACAATATGTGGAAAAAATTTCTTTACGCGCTTCCTTTTATCATTCCCACAATTCTTTATTTCTTCTTTTATGTGAATTCAATTTTAATCAACCCAAGAATTGAACACGTGAGCTTCTACAACGAATCAAGAGATCTTAATATCCCGTGGATAATGAGGGCACCTTACTCAATTTATACTAGTGCAAAACTGCTTGTATATCCTTCCAATTTAAGTATTTATCACGAGGTCGACCCCCGAGAGCAGAATCTACAAACCGCACAACTGCTATCGCTAATTATAATAGGTATAATTATATTTTTATTCTTCTACAACCGGAAGATGAGTTTATTAATGTTTTTGATTTATGTGTCTTTGATTCCGGTTTTTGCTCCTCAAATGGTCA
>CAZEAL010000159.1:0-13637 GCA_964510265.1 uncultured Candidatus Saccharibacteria bacterium | reverse complement strand
TCCTAGTTGTGCTGAAAAATCTTTCATTGCGAGTATTAATAACAGCAAAGGTGGTAAAATCAGACCATGGATATTACAATCTATTTAGGGCAAAAAGTGAACGTGGTTGTTGATCGGCCTTTGGGGTCAAAACATCCTAAACATGGATTTATTTATGAAATTAATTACGGTTATATTCCAAACACAAAATCACCCGATGGAGAAGAATTGGATGCTTATGTTTTAGGAGTAGATAAACCAATTGAAAAAATGGCAGGAATTTGTATAGCAGTAATACATAGAACAAATGACGACGATGACAAACTAGTTATAACTCCAAATGGTGAAAATTTTTCTGATGAAGAAATTGAAAAACTGGTTGAATTTCAAGAGAAGTGGTTTAAGCACATTATTCTCCGAAAGAAGATTTAAGTAATTCTAATTCTTCTAATTATGCTTCTTGAGCTAAACCATATTTTCAAGGAGAATGATCCCTGGACAGCAGCGAACGAAGTGAGCTGAGCAGGTCGGTCTAGGATCTTCCAGTCCTCATGGTCGTTTTGATAAATTTATCAGTTACCTCTCTTAAGGTGATTTTAAATGATCCTAAGTTCTTTATATGTACTTTGAATCGAATTTGTCTATCTACTCCTTCTTCATAGGCAAATCTATAAACTGTTCCTGCATCGTTTACTAAAGGACAGTCTTTTAAGATCTCCACTAATTTGTATATAAATCGGGTCCACTGCTTTCCTCTTAACATCTCTAATGGTAAATTATTCTCAATATAAAATTTTTTCATTTCTTTATTTAGATCTATAAAGAGATAAAATTTGGCTTCATTTATAATGAATTCGTTCGAAATATTTTTTAATTGTCTTTTCTTATCCACACGAGTTTTGAAATTGATATCATTGCTTATATATGTTTCAAATCTTTGCAAAATCTTCCTTGCTGGTGAATGGTCCATTTTTATATGTAATACCCAATTACAGTAAAAATATAAATTTGGATATTGCTTTGAATTTTGTAGACCAAGATCTTCGAGGTGTTTTCTAATATAAACTAACGCATATACAACTTTTATCTCATTGTGCAAACCTTTCCTGATTTCTCTAACTAGTTTTTCTAAAACATTCATGCTGAGCATACGGGTCTAAACCCTTACTGTCACTATAAGTGTACCATCTTGAGGCTAAATGGAACAAATGGTACAGTGGAAGGACATATAACTGATATAGTTTGATATATTCAAAATAGCCACTGGGAATTTTAATAACAAACATATATACTGTAAGAAATATGTGGACCAATAATAAACTTCAAGCTATTCTCAATGATTTAAACAAGGTTGACTGGAGTTTCGAAGCATCATCAAGCAATGGAGATTTAACGTCTTTACACCCCTATCCGGCAAGATTTATCCCAGCAATTCCCAAAACCATAATTGAGATGGTACAGAAATATAATAAACACAAAAAACTGAGGATACTTGACCCTTTTGCTGGTTGCGGAACTGTCCTAACTGAGGGTCTAAAACATAATTGTGATGTTGTTGGGATTGATATAAACGGATTAGCTCACTTATTGGAAGAAGTCTATACGACCTCGGTTAGTAAGCTTGATGTACACAAACTCACTTTATTGAAGATGAATGTTATGAGGGTACTTCGATCTAACAAGCATGTTGTTCCTACACCAGACATCCCACACCTTGACCATTGGTTTGATTTGAATTCAATTACATTGATAAGTAATACCCTTTTCGTGATAAATAAAGAAAAAGTAAAAAAAGTAAGACAATTGGGGCTACTCAGCCTGAGCCGAATTTTAGTACAGTTATCAAGACAGAAATCTGAAACTCAATATGTTGCTGTCCAAAAATTCTTAACCAACGAACAAAAAATCAACCTTTTAAGTGATTCATTTGACATTGTGATAGATTTTTATTCAAAGCAAAAGAAATTTAAAAACAAATCTTCATGTATATTGGGTGATTCCAGGCAAAGCGATACATACTTGAATGTATCTAACATTAATCTAGTTATTACGTCTCCTCCTTATCCAAATGCGTATGAATACTGGTTGTATCACAAATACAGAATGTATTGGATGGGCATGGATCCAATTTGGAGTCGAACAAATGAAATAGGTACTAGGCCACACTATTCTGGTTCTGGAAAGAAAAATGAATGGGACTTTTACAGAGACATCAAAAAGATATTATTCCAAATCGATAAAGTTTCCTCAAAAGACGCTTTACAGTTTTGGGTGGTTGGCGACTCGATAATTAAAGGTAAAAAGATTAACAATAGCAAAATTGTCATTGATGCGGCCCTAGAAATAGGATGGGAAAATGTGGCTACATGTAGAAGAAAAATCAATCGAAAAAGAAGTTCATTTCAGGGAATTGGAAATAAAGAATTTGAGAATTTACTAATTTTTGCAAAATGAAATTAATACTTTTTGATTATAACTACCTGCCTTATGAGATTAAATTCCTCAAGAAAGAGATTGTTAAAATGGGAGGAAAGATAAAATCATATAAAAATAAAGAGATTGAAGTAGTAGGCTTAAGTTCTAAAAGTGCCAGTAAATTGACCTACATAAAGTATGTTGTTGACAACAACGAAACATTTGAAACACTCCAGTCGCTTCGTGAACAAATTAATGGAAAGGCTCAAAGAATATCGCAGTCGACAAGATATGGACCACACGGCCTACACGAATATAAAGGGAAATTTAATCCACAAACTCCAAGATCGCTTTTACTACAAAATTTTAAAAAGGGTGCAAAGATATTAGATCCCTTTATGGGTTCGGGTACAACATTGATTGAAGCCCTAGATCTTGAAATGGAAGCTTACGGTATAGAATTAAACCCATTTGCGTTTGAAATTACAAAGGCAAAACTGTTATTTGAGAATCTCGATAAATTGCCCAAATTTTCTGTTAACAGAAAATCTCAAAAATCTTTCAGTACCGAATCAGAAAATTATTTGTCGAAATGGTTTACGCGACCACAATATAAAGACCTAGTTATTATTCTTGGCTCAATAGATAAATTACCTGCATCAAATAGGTTGATTCCAAAAATCGTTTTGAGTGATCAAATAAGGAAAAATAGTCTACAAGATCCAAGAGATTTGAGAATTCGACGTAGGAGAAACCCTCCGACAAATTCGTCATTACTTGAAGATTTTATTGACAAATATAATCATATTGTTGATGTCCACAAGAGATGGAAAGAACTATACCCCGTCACAGCTAAGAAAGACCCTAATATTTATTTGGGAGATTCCACAAAATTGGACCAATATATAAAGGTGGGAATTGACGGAACTGTTTGCTCCCCACCATATTTTTCTGCTCTCCCGTATGTGGATACTTACAGATTATCGATGGTTTCTCTTGAGTTAATTGATCCAAAATCCATTGTGACAGAAGAAAGAAAATTAATAGGCGCTAGGGATATTACAAAACAAGAAAAGGAAAATGAATTTAAGCACCTAAATTTACTTCCTAGTTCAATTAACAAACTCGTTATGGATATACAAAATTTATTAGTTCGAGACAAATCTGCCGGCTTTAGAAAAAGGGCGGTACCATTCAACTTAATCAGGTATTCTAGATTAATGCAGTCGGTTCTAAAATCGTTATATTCGATAGAAAAAAATGGAGCCCTAAATTTATGGGTAATTGGTTCCAATAGAGTTGTTGTAAACAATAAAGATATTATTATCGACACCCCAGACATCGTGTCCAAACTGGCAAAAAGCGTAGGTTTCAAAAAAGTTGTTTTGGATGAAGTAGATGCCTACTCCAGATACGACTTACATTCCAAAAATTCAATAAAACGTGAGATGGTGCTAAAATTCAGTAAATGATTGATGAATTTCTTTTGCAGCCAGATTTATATTCAACTCACGGTAGTTCTACTCTTATAGATCTATTAGAAAAGCAATGGATTGATGACATTAACTTAGGAGAAGGAACCATATATCTTGTTTCAGGGTTTGGAAACTACAACGGCGGGGTAAGATTTTACGACCATTTTAAGTCTCACGTTGATAAAGGTGGTCATATAAAATCTTTATTTGGCGGATCAACCTCTCAACGATTAACCAGCATGCAATTAGCTGAGGGGTTACTTAACGCAGGAGTTCAAGTAAACATAGTAAACCGTAAACACATACTCCACGCAAAGTGTTATGGTTATCAGTCAGAATCTAAACAATCTTTAATAGTTACTTCCGGAAATTTTACAGGGCCTGGACTAAGTCAAAATGTTGAGGTTGCTGTTAGTCTTTCGAATGAAAGCGTTAATAAAATTGGTTTCAAATGGGATGATTTTTTCTCAGCATGTTTAAAAAGTTCGGAAGGAACATATCTACCCACTTTACCAGTTGGAGATTCAGTTGATTGGAGACTGTTATACAACGAGGTCAGAGGCCAAAATGACACAGTACCACCAGAAGAAAAAGTTACAATGCTTTTGTTATTGAGTCACGCCGATACCGCTAGAATAAATTCAAGGCCTGGCGAATCATCAGGTAAAGGAAGTCAATATTTTTGGTTGAGTAAAAGTGCTTTTAACTTTTTCCCTGCATTAACAATTCCCAACGAAAGAGGAAGTAAACCTACTTATTCAACGATAATCAAAGTAAAATATGTAGATTTGAATTTAGAAGAAAACTCTAGAGTTACATTTGAAGCCGGAAACAATTTAGATTTTCGTCTTGGTACAGGGGCATTAAGATATTCACACCTTGCCGACGAATTTGATATTGCGGCGATTACAAGAAGAAAAAACGCATTCTATGAAATTAGAATATTTAAAAAATCGAGCAAGCATTATTCGACCCTCTCTAAATATTTAATCAATTATATCGGTAGCCAAGGTAAGAAATATGGATATATACCAAATGACATATTTGATAGTGTCATTACTATTTAAATATGTTATTCATCAGATGAATTATTTTATATTTTGACTCTCATCTGACTAAATCGGCCAAATCTTCTTCCCGTTCATAGCCTTTTAAATTTCCAGAGAGGTATCCCAACCTATAACTTATTCCTTCACTCATTAATCTCCAGTTGGTTTTTTCTAAGGCCTTTTTAATAATCTTCCTGCAATTATTCCGACTGTCGTATTCTTCTCTCTTGCTGTCACCATCTTCTAATGTAAAAGGAATTATCACATATCTTTCAATTTGGGGTTTATCTAGCTTAAGATTCAAATACCTCTCTTTTGTAAGTATTTTCTCCAGTTTTTTCCTTAGATCAGTGATCTTCAATTTTTTCAGTTGCTGCACTTTCTTGTAAGCAGGGTCTTTTTGTTTTTTATCACTTTCTTCCATTACCTCCTTAAGTCGTTTCATGCTTTCAATGTGAGAAATGTATTCTTGACCTTCTTTTTCGTTCAAACAAAATTGCCATCTGTATTTTTTAAGTAGCTCTCTGTCTTTTCTCTCCTTTTCTGCCCATTCTTTTCTATCTTTTTCAAAATCAATAACTTCTTCGTTTTTGTACTTGCAGTTAGGGCAGGAGATATGGGTTATTAGTTTCTCACCTTTCCTTTCAAGCTTCTCGTTCAGTCTTTCAGAACATCTAAGACATAAAGGAGGATCTGCTTTGAATTCTTCACCATTATCGAAAACTGCCTTTCTTTTCTTGCATTTGTTTGGGCACTCAAACCAAAACATTACTCTTGTGTCATCCGAAGACAAATGTTTCATAGTCATATTCATCTTGTTTGAACAAGAGTCGCAATAAATGTTCTGTGGAGCAACTGCATTTTCGACTCGATCATCCTTATCTTTGTCCTTGGCCATCCATTCTCGGATTGTTTCTGACTTTTTCCTATATCTTTCTCCTTTGATGTAATAAGTAAAAAGATCAGTAACTATCCTAATTGCTCTTACTTTGGAACCTTTTGGTTTTTGAGGTCTACTTTTTATTGCAGATTTGTGACTCTGCAAACATTCTTCTATCGTATGGAGGTCATATAAATCAATATAGTACTGCTCATCTTTCAAACAGTTCATAACTAATTATATTATTAGTTTAAGGAGGAAAATTTGCTTATTATAGCCTCTGCTTCATTAAAACCACGCCCAAACAGCGTCCAATTTCCATTTGGGAGTAAATGGACCATATCCCTAGTCTCCAAATTTTTCAAATCCTTATTCATATGATTTTTGTTTTTGATCTTAATTTTTGTACTTTCCAGTAAACCATCTACCGATATTCCATCTGGATTGGAATAGAGTAATAGTAAAATTCTTTGGGTTCCAGATAGTTTGGGATTTGTTGTTCTCAATATACCTCCCACGCTTTGGACTAACGGAACTTTTCTGGTGTGAAGAACTTTTATTTCTTGATCTGCTCCCGCAACACCGCTTTCTTTTAATACCTCTATCAAAATCCAATTGCACACATTAAAAACAAGATCTGCATCTATTGCTTGAGGATCTGTAGCTTTAAGATGTACAGATTTCTTTCTGCTTCTGAAATCATAGATTGCACGGCTTAATCTTGAAACATGGATTCTTAGCCCGTCGTTTCCAGCGACTGATTCGAGATTTTTTACACAAGCGTCTAAGTCAAATTTTCCCCCAAGAGGAGTGTGCTTGCCCTCTATTAAATGTTGAGTAACTCTCATAACTGATTCTAAAAATAAACCGGTATTTTGAAGTAAATCTACGGGTTTTTGAGCTATATATTCTTCAGATATCTTTTGAAAGCTAGAAAATAGGTTTTCGATTAGCTTTTCATCATCAACTTTTGTAGCAAGATCAGCTTTTAGTTTTTCCATCGTTTTTATGAAGTAATTCTTCAAAGAAACTTTCCCCAGTTTGGCTAAGGTCGTATGTTCCGTTTTCCAAATCTCTTATCAATCCGTCACCAACAGCGCGTTCAATAAGGTTGCTTCTATATTTTCCGTCAAGTTTACCATTTACCCAATTAGTTTTAATCTTACCTTCATCAATTTTTTCTAATTTAAGCGTCTTCTCACAATATCCAACAATCGTGGCAATTTTTTCCTGTCCAGAATGAAATTTTTTCCCTTTTATCAATTCTGCTATTGTCAATTCTTTTACCTTTGAAGTTATTTTTGAATCACTACTTGTTAGGTTTCCTTCCAAAACAGAAATACGTTTCTCGTGATCTTTCAGTTGATCTATTATGCTTGTTAAGTCGTCCATAATTATTTCATTTGCTTTCCATGTTACTACTTGCCGCCTGTTCACCTGTCGACGTTAGCATCCAGGACTTTTTACCTTCTTTGGGATCTGACTCCATAAAATATCCTTTAGCGATATTTTTGTTAATTTTGTCATTTATATTCGAGGGAACAGGAACCCTGGCTCCCTTAAAAGCCATTCTTATATCGTCAACCGTAAAAGATTCCATCTTTTTATGTTCTTCCAAATATCTTCCAAGATAAAAGGTTCTCTGGACATCGTCTGTTGGCTTTTTCTCAATAAGATACTCCTTTTCCGAAACAAGCTTTATTTTCATTGATTCCTGTACGATGATTGGAGTGGAACTGACAGAGAACATCTCTTCCAGAAGTTTTACTCTCTCTTCGAGAGTTTGAACACGATCTTCTAATGGTTCATTATTTCTCATTTGATTCTTCCTTGAAATATTTTGTAAAAAGTTCATGAATTCTATAGTTTGGGATAATATACTTGCCTGTTGATACCTGAACCACCTTTTTGTCATCAGCTAATTTTTTAAGGCTGGACTTAACACTACCAGAGGGCATAGCATTTAATGAAATAATGTCACCTTGTCCCAAACCTTCATTTTTTCCATCCTTGAAAAATAAAGCCCTAGCCTTTTCAGATAGAAAGATTATCTCCAGTTTTTCAACATTAACTAATTGAAGAAAGGCTGGTTTGAAGTTCATAGATCTAATATCTTTCTCGTTGCCTAAAACCACATATGGTTCAAGAAGTGCAGCAAGCTTCTCTCTTTCTTCTTCTTGGATAGAGGCATTATCGCGAAACAATTTTGCTAATGGGTCTGATTGTGTGTCCATATGTAAACCGTTCTTACCATGCACTATACATTATTAGTTCTTTATTTGTCAATACCTTCTTAGGACAGTATTCAAATTTTATTTCCATTTTAATAAATATTATTACGCCTAATAATAAATTATTACATTTTTTACAGTGGTACACATTACAGTCTTGAAAAGGTTGTCAGTTTCTGGACGACCTTAAATTTAACAAATATCAAATCTAAATTAGCGTAGATGTTAGATATTAATGTTACTTGACAGATAGACAACAGTTTACTGGATAGCTAGTTCATCAAGATGTATGTTTATAGAGGCTAAATAACCTTATATGAACTAATTTAGCGTTAAACCAAGAACTATTAGTTCTTTATTTGTCAATACCTTCTTAGGACAGTATTCAAATTTTATTTCCATTTTAATAAATATTATTACCCTAACCAACCTCTTTGACAAAATACAATCTATCTACTTAAAGAGCTCTTTACAAAAGATTAATTCTTATGATAGCATGTATTTACAAGACAGCTTTTAGGCTTGTTGCTTAAGAGGCCTGCTTACAAGGAATTACATCGGAATAGAATCGGAATAAGGATGTTATTACTTGTGAGGAGGCCTTTTTTAGTGGCAAACCTATGAAAAACGATCTTAAAGTTGTTTATACCGATATAAATCTGCTTAAACCAGCAGACTACAATCCCCGTAAGTGGGATGAGACTTCTGTTGCTAATTTAACTGAAAGTGTAAAAAGATTTGGATTAGTTGATCCTATTATTGTCAACTCAGCTCCGGAAAGACTAAACATTGTCATTGGTGGACATTTCAGGCTAAAAATTGCCAAAGATTTGGGTTTTACAGAAGTTCCAGTTGTTTATTTAAATATCCCAGAAGTTGAGAAAGAAAAAGAGCTAAACCTTAGGCTTAATAAAAATACCGGAGAATGGGATTGGGATTTATTAAAAGAGTTTAATGAAATAACGCTTTCTGATGTTGGCTTCTCCAGTGAGGACTTGGACAAAGTTTTTGACTTAGATATTGAGCCGGAGGTCTTTGATCTTGAAAAAGAACTCGAGAAATTAAGTATTACCCAGATTGAAATTCAAAAAGGAGATGTTTGGCAATTGGGAGAACATAGACTCATGTGTGGTGACTCAACCATAGAAGCTGAAATGCTTAAGCTTATGGGTAATGAAAAAGCAGACATGTGCTTTACCGATCCGCCCTATATTCTCGATTACCTTCATGGAAAACAAAAACATGGTAACCCAACAGAAGGGTTTGGATATAAAAGAGACAGGAAATATTTGGAAACAGATGTTCTCCCTCCGGACTTTACTGAAAAATGGATTGGTAATATCTCAAAAATCCAAAATGAACACTTTAGCATCATTATTTATGAAAATTGGAAAAACTTAAGGACTATATGGGCAGAAATGGAAAAGTATTGGAAAGTAAAAAATATGATTGTTTGGCATCTACCAAATAGGCATCAAGGATTCTCAGCCAGATATAAATTCTTTTCAAAGCATGATATTGCCATGATTGGTGCAACTCCGGACAAAGATGTTGAATTCAACACAGAGAATGAGCTTGATGGATTACAGGAAGAATATGAAACAGCCTTGTATGCCATAAGTGGAAAGCCTCAGTGGGAAGGATATGAGCATGGAAAGAAGAATCAGCCAACTGACTTTATAGAATTCAATGCTTCGGATGAGAAACATTCAGGTCAAGGAGTTGTATTTGGAACAAAACCGGTTGAAATATTAATTCCCTATATCAAAGTATTAACTAAACGTGGAGATTTGATAGTTGAACCATTCGGTGGCTCCGGAAGTACCTTGATTGCAGCAGAAAAAATGAAAAGAAAATGTTTTGTAATGGAAAAGTCACCTGTCTATGCAGAAGTAATTAGGCATAGATGGGAAAAGTTAACAGGGCAAAAAGCCATTAAAGTGATATGAACGAGGATCAACAACCAAATACCATTGAGGATAGAATTGCCAAAGAGAAAGAGGAGTTAATTGAATTATTTAGGAAGTCTCCTATTGTTCAAATGGCCTGTGAGAAGTTAGGCATTGGACGGACTACATACTATCGTTGGAGAAAAGAAGATGCAATTTTTGCTGGAAAAGCAGATGATGCCCTCGACATCGGAAGGCACTTAATAAATGATCTTGCTGAGTCTAAGTTAATAAAAAAGATTCAGCAAGATGAAGATTTTAATTCAATTAAATACTGGCTGAGCCATAATCATAAAAGATATGAGACAAGATTAACTATTACTCCCTCAGTTGTAGAATCTAATGAACTTCCAAGAGAATTGGTGGCAGAAATTGACAGATTATTCGAGATCAACGGTCGTGTTGATACCCAACCAGTAACTGCAACAAAACCTGGAGAACCTCAGGCACAACCTACTTAGCCTTCAATTCTTCATAGTACCAGTCTCGTAATGGATAATCATTGTAATCACCAAAAGAATATCCCACTTGTCCCACAAGATGATCCCCGACAAACACATAATTGTCTTCTTTCCATTTCTTTACATCATTTGGGTTTGTATCCAAATTACTGGTCATTTTTGTATATTCAGCATCTAATTCATATGCTTTCTTGTCATCAAAAAGACTGATATTGCACTGTTTTTTACAAGTTTTTTGGACTTCTTTTGCTAATCCCTCAGGATCAGTTTCATCAGAATTTATAAGAATACTTAGACTCTCATCGTTTTTATTCTCGACTCTGGCTAATTCTTCGTATTTATATTTCTGAGCCGTATCTGGCTTCTTTGAGCCACCTGAAAGTAGGGAAATAACAATTATCGCTAAAAAGATTATTCCTATAATTTTTAAGAACTTTTTCATAAATATCACCCCCTCTCAACTAATAAGGTAATGCTAACTTAGAATTGAAATTAAATCAAGCGTAGACCGAAGCTAAATATAGCGTAGGACGCTCTGTAGATGAGGGAATAATTAAGCTAGATTTTATCTAGCATGAGACGCTATGTAATTTCAAAAAAGGTTGGTAAAAAGATAATGGCAATTAGAAGGCAAAAAGGATTCACACAAGAAGAGGTGGCTGACAAATCCGGTATGCATGTGAGTACATTAGGTAGAATTGAAAGAGGAGAAAGTAACCCTCCCCTTCAAACTCTTAATAAAATAGCTCAAGTTTTAAGAGTTAAACCAAAAGAAATTCTTCCTTAGTCTTTGTTTTTTTAGGGCTAGACTTCACAGACCTTTGCGGTACCTTACCCTTGATGCAAGAAATATCGAATATGGATCAACCTATAAGATACTGTCTTTATGCTCGAAAATCTTCGGAGAGCGACGAAAGGCAGGCAATGTCAATCGACTCTCAAATTAAGGAAATGGGCGATTTGGCCAAAAAAGAAGGTTTAATCGTAAAGGAAATTCGTCAAGAAAGTCATTCTGCCAAAAACTCGGGTCAAAGGCCCGTATTTTCGAGGTTACTTGAAGATGTTCGGACGGGATTGTTTAACGGAATTCTTACTTGGGCACCTGATCGTTTGAGCAGAAATGCAGGAGATTTGGGAATGTTGGTTGATCTTATGGACCAAGGGAAGCTGACCCAGATTAGGACATTCTCTCAGATGTTTTCGAATAACCCCAACGAGAAATTTTTATTGATGATTCTCTGCTCACAGGCGAAATTGGAAAACGACCAGAAAGGAATAAACGTAAAAAGAGGTATAAGGGCAAAGTGCGAAAAAGGTTGGCGTCCCGGACCTGCTCCGATCGGATATTACAATAGATCTTTTGCCGGAACAAAGGATATTGTTGCGGATCCCGATCGTGGCCACTTCGTAACGGAAATGTACGAACAAGCAATAAACGGCGAAAGCGGTCGATCGTTGAAAAAATGGGCACACAAAGTTGGATTTAATAACAGATCTGGGAAGCCGTTAACATTAAGTCAGGTTTTCAGAATGCTTACCGATACTTTTTATTACGGTGAATTCGAATATCCTGTCAAAAGTGGTATTTGGTACAAAGGATCACACCCCCACCTAATTACCAAAGAGATGTATCTCAAGGTGCAACAACAAAGATCTGTTCCAAAAAAAGTAAAGTGGGGATCAAGAAAAATATTATTCAGAGGAATATTTAAATGTGCGGCTTGTAACGGGATGGTTACGGGAGAAGAAAAATTCAGAAAAAGAAAAATCGGAGAACCAAGACACCACGTTTACTACCATTGCGGAAGATCCAAAGATCCGAGTTGTAAAGAACCTTTTCTAACAGAGGAAGAACTTGTTAAATCGCTTCTTCAATTTATCAATTTTATGAGTGTGGCACATCCTCAAACAATCAAACCTACACAAAAACTAAAACAAAGTATGGAATCCTATAATCAGATTCGAGAAGAAACCATGATAAGGCAAGATATTAATCCAAAGGGTAAAGAGTTAACATTTTTGGAATATGCCCAATATATTTTAAGAAGTGGGGCCAATGAAGACAAACTGGAGTTAGCAAAAGTATTCGGAAAGCAACTATATATTCACAATAAAGAAATCTGCGGTTCTCCGTTAAGACAATTTAAGGCATAAAGAAGTAGCCGTATTCATCAAACGAAAAATGCCCCGATGGTCGGTTAAGAAGAATGTCCGCTATTTGCCAAGCGTCCATGTTTTCGGAAATCCTGTATTCGG
The DNA here is from genome assembly GCA_964510265.1 of uncultured Candidatus Saccharibacteria bacterium. Lineage (GTDB taxonomy): Bacteria > Patescibacteriota > WWE3 > UBA101185 > UBA10185 > 2-02-FULL-38-14. The sequence continues at coordinate 942 of CAZEAL010000159.1, read as the reverse complement.
CATTTGTATCGATAGTCCTGTTTTTGTCTACAACAATCGCTTTGCCACTCGGAGTAACGTCCTTTGTATGTTCAAGGGCATATCGAAGGGATTTTTCGTCTCGTACAAAACCGTAATAAGCAAGGTTTCCTATTAAAGCATCTAAAGTAACATTCGTATTAATTCTTAGATCAACCGTTCCATCAACTCCAGGTTTATTCCTGATATCTTGAGCTTCTTGAGGAGTCATCCTTAATCTTTCCACAAAATAATCCTCCACTTTTTTGGGAGAACTCCAACCCCTTCCGGGAGCCTTAAAATTTTCCATATTCGGTTGGGAGAATTTCAAATAACCGACGATTCCCAAAGCAAGGATAAATACAACTCCAAGAGGAAGAAATAAGCGATTTATTAAAGACTTTTTAGCCATTCTCAACTAATTATATCTCATAAATCCAAAGACGGAGTTCGGATTTGAACGGACGATTTTGAGGGTAAAAATCGGTTCGAATCTTTAATTTTTAAAAGAGGTGTTTAGAAGGAAAGTTCGGGATATTTGAGGCACTTCGGTCACCTTAGGTGTCCGTACTGGCTGCGGGACAGGGATTCGAACCCCGATACGCAGATCCAGAATCTGCAGTCCTACCGTTAGACGATCCCGCATCGTCGAAACTGGCATCGCTTGGCGGTTTACCGCTTACGCTTAAACCTTATCGCTTCGCCGTTCCTCCTCTCAAAATTCTTGCAGAATTTTGTTTAAAAACAAACATCAAAAATTACTGCAATTAGGGTATTTTACCACGAGACGATTACCAATACTGAATGGTTAATGTATTTACTGCGAGGCTTGAAATTACTTGGTGGTAGCGGAACTATGTTTTGAACTCTTATGAGTTTCAAAAAATAGCATCCCGCTACCACCATTTTGTCTTTGAATTAGTTCGGATAATTACGTACCCCCAC
>CAZEAL010000158.1:0-3481 GCA_964510265.1 uncultured Candidatus Saccharibacteria bacterium | reverse complement strand
AATCTGCTTTGGGCATTTGGTTTAGCAAATAAGAATGACGTTTTAGATATAGGAGAAATGAAACAGAACCCATCTCAAACCGGAAATATGGCCAGTACAGGCGGTTGGACTATATCAAAAGGTTCGGCAATGAATCATTACAGTATGCACAATTTTGTTTCTTTAACTTCAGATCAGCAGAAAATGGTTGAAGAAATGTCTAAAAATATATACAGACCTTGTTGCAACAATTCAACTCATTTTCCGGATTGTAACCATGGTATGGCAATGCTTGGTCTATTAGAACTTATGGCGGCTAACAATGTGTCCGAACAGGAAGCATATAAAGTTGCTTTAAATGTGAATGCTTTGTGGTTTCCTCAGCAATACCAGGAGTTAGCTGTTTATTTTAGTGAAAACGGGAAAAACTGGAATCAAATTAATGCTAAAGAAGCATTAGGTATAAACTATTCCAGCGCATCCGGTTACAAACAAATGAGAGCTCAAATTAAATCATTGCCGCAACCGGCACAAGGTGGCGGAGGCTGTGGGGTTTAAGAAAGGATTGACGTAGTCAAGATGTAAACTATGAGTAAGAGTTGCTGCGATAAAACTTCAGGTAAAGAATTAAAAGGAATATTAAAACCATTGTTATTCATAGCTGTTGTACCAACAGTTGTAGTAGCGGGAGTGATATTTTTAATTTCTAAATCACAGAGTACGGCAGCTGTTGATCGTAGTGAAATAGATGTATCAGATACTACTTATAAAGTGGATAAAAATTCATTTAGTTTTGGTACTGTTTCGATGAGAGACGGAATTGTGGAAACTGTATATGAGTTAACCAATACGGGAAGTGAAGACATTTTTGTAAAAGAGCTTTTTACATCATGTATGTGTACAAAGGCTCAACTAATACTTTCGGACGGAACTCAAACCGGTTTTTATGGTATGAAAGGGCATGGGGGACTTAATGATTTTTACGTTGGAAAGTTAATAAAAGCGGGAGAAACAGTGAGTGTAAAAGCTGTATTTGATCCTAATGCACATGGGCCTCAGGGTACCGGGTTTATAAAGAGAAATATTATTTTATCAACTAATCTTAAAAGTAACCCCAATATTCAGTTTTCATTTGATGCGGAGGTAATCAAGTAAAATTCGGTTACAAAGATCTTATGAAAAAATTGATTTTTGTTTTACTTCTAATAGTTCTTATTGTTATCGGTTTGCTGGTTGTGGTGCAAATTAAAAATAAACAAGTTGTATCAGATCTTATAGTTGTTAGTGAAGTGAATTTGGGTGAGGTCAACCTTAGTTCTAAAAAGGAGTTTAAGATAAAGTTGACTAATAATACCGGAAAAGATTTTGGAATAGCTAAGATATATACATCATGCGGTTGTACAGGGGTTCTTGTAGATGAGTCGGAGTCAACATCTTTTTTAATAAAGCCAAAAGAAACTATTTACGTTAACCTTGAATTCGATCCAAGTTCTATGCATCAAGAAGGCGACACTATAGATCATGAGGTCTACGTGCTTGTATCAAGCCCGGTTGAAAAAGAATATGTGGTAAAAATTCTAGGAGAGGTTATATGAGAAAACTAATATTATTTGTGAATATTATAATCATTGCAATATTTGTAACTAATCCTTCTAAAGCTTTGGCTCAGGAAGTGGCTAATGTCTATTATAATGAAGCGTGTTCCGACTGTATTACTTATATTAAGGAAATGGAGCCATTATTAAATAAATATGGTATTACAGCAAACCTTAAAGATTACATAAACCGACCAGAGTATAGAAAAGAACTAAGCAAAGAAAATAAGGACTATCAGGTACCTATTCAGCTTCAGGACAGTTTGACAATGTTTCTTAAAACTAATCTTGTTATTGAAGGACATGTTCCTGTTAAAATAGTAGAACGGATTTTGAGTGATTATTCAAATCTTCCGAAACACAAACTTATTGTTTTATATCAACCGGAAATGCATTCAAATGCCAAAGTGTTAACTTTGTATGTATCGGGTAATGATCCGGAAAAGATTTCAGTTAACGAAGATATTGTAAATATTATTAGTGGAAAGCCTCTTAAAGAAGATAAGAATTATTTGAACAGAGATATGTTAGTGCCCTTAATAATAGGCGCCATAAGTAATAGCCTTCACCCTTGTGCAATAGCAGTACTTTTGCTGCTTCTAACATTTTTATATGCAATGAAAAAGAAAAAGAAAGATATTATTGGAATGGGTTTGGCTTATGTTTTAGGAATTTTCATAGTCTACTTCTTAATCGGATTGGGTCTTTTGAAGGCAATATCTTTGTCTAATGAACCTTTCTTTGTTGCAAAGTTAGCATCGCTTGTTCTTATAGTTCTAGGTCTGATTAACATAAAAGATTACTTTTTTCCAAATCTGCCAATTCATCTTAAAGTTCCTGATTTTACTAAAGGAGCTATACAGAATTTTATGGAAAAGGCCAGCGTTCCTACAGCTTTTATAGTTGGCGCATTAGTTGGGCTTTGTGCTTTCCCTTGTACCGGTGGAATATATACTGTAATAATATCCACCCTTGCAGCTACGAGGTCCGCACAATTTGTATTTTACCTGTTACTTTATAACTTTATATTTGTAGTACCCTTGCTTTTAGTAGTAATTGCATCCTCAAATAAAAAATTGTTAGAAAGAGTTGAGGATATGGAAATGAAGAGTTCAAGAAAACTCCACTTAATAACGGGAATTTTGATGGTGTTAATCGGTGTGGGTGTATATTTGTGGATAGGAGCAATTATTTATGGTTGAGCAAATATTTATTGTATTAATAATTCAGCTTTTCTATTTTATATTCTTTTATAAATCCGGGATAAGTTTATCAAAATATATAGGAAGGAGAGTATGTCCTACGTGTTTTTCTGTAAGCATGACATGGGCCACTACTATTTTATTAAAGGTGTTTAATATAATAAATTTTGACACAAGTATTATAGCGGTACTACTTGCGGAAAGCGTAGTAGGAGTATCTCATCTTTCGGAAGAGTTTTTGCTTATACATAAGCTTAACTGGAATGAGGGCGTATTTAGGTTTGGTACTATTCTTTATGGAACATTTTCCGTATTAGTGTTTATTGCTGTCAGCCCGGTAGTGGGATTCCTTATGTTTTTTCCAATTGTGATTCTTGGATACGCTTCTTTAACCCCTGTTGAAGTAAAAATGCCGGAAAACAGTATTTCAAGAATTTTGTTCGAAAAACTGAAGAGGTGTTGCGGGTGAATTACCCCGTGTGGTAAAGGTAAAAACCGGACTTAAAGTTGAATGATAAAATAATAAATTTTAAAGAAAGGGTAAATAAATAATGAATATAATCAAAAGAAATATAGCATTGTTAGTAATAATTGCATTTGTTGTTGTTATGGTTATTCGATCAACTGATTTTTCTACCTTAAGTTATCCGGCTGAAACGAAAGGAGCGAAAATTCAAAAACCTAATGATATGAGTAGCCATCACG
>CAZEAL010000157.1:0-2261 GCA_964510265.1 uncultured Candidatus Saccharibacteria bacterium | reverse complement strand
GCTTTTGAGTACCGTAGTAATAAGCAAAACTCAAACTGACAATTATCAGGAGGATAAAGAGGAACGTGGAAATTAGTTTATTTCCCATTAGCAGTGATTATTCCACATTCAAAAATCGAAGTAAATATCTAGAGGAAGAGAATTGATTACAGTTTCAGCAAAGAGAGAGCTTGGTAGACCAGCATGGCTGGCCAAACGAGACTTTTGCCGACGGCGAGGAAAAATCCGGTCAGGTTAGTGATGTGGGGAAAGTAATAAAAGGCCGCGCCAATAATCCCAATTCCATAGACAGCACTACTACTGCCGCCGTATGATTTGGGGGAGCAACATTTGCCACAACATTTTTCAGTACAGTTTTTCTTGTCAATCATAGAATCTCCTAACCACAATAATTAATAGTTTTGCCGGCGTAGGCGCCGATACCGAGCAAAAAGCCAAAGTCATACCAGCGGCCTGCGTTGTGAGTTTCGTAGATTTTGACATTGTCGGTAAACAACCCGACAAAGAAAACCATGGGGGCGATAATCCCGTGCCACAAGCCAGCCCAAAAGCCGGCAGGAGCGGCACCTTGGATTCGATACTTGGAGTTGGGACCGGCGACGGAAAGAATGTTTGGTTTGGATTTAGTGGTCATAAACTGATTCTAGAATAAATCAGCGGCTTGCGCAAGAAAATAAAAAAATTATTCTTTCTGGATATCGTCAAAGAGCGCTAAAATCTGGTTTTTGAGAATCCCACGGTGGATCTTGATTTCATGCCCCGAATCCTGGGCCAAATCTTCGATATGCAGTTTCCTGGGGCGGAGAAGATGAGGCAGATCATCTCTCGACGCGCCGATATATACATTCCCGATCCCGGCCTGGAAGATACCGGCGGCACACATGGCACACGGTTCGTTGGAACTATAAAAAGTACAGTCATGCAGATCGTTGGTGTGCAGATTTTTGCAGGCTTCGCGGAGGGCAACCAGTTCGGCGTGCTCGGTCACATCTCCGCCGGATTTATCGGTGGTATAGCCTGCCCCGACTACTCTCCCCTCTTTGACAACGACGGCCCCAAACGGCCAATCTCCTCTTTGCTTGGCTTTTCCCGCTTCTTGGTATGCCAGAAGCATAAACTGATCATGCTGATTCATCGGAGGTGATTATAGCAAAATGTTATAGTATGGGATTATTATAAAAGTAAGATAACACCAATAACTGTAATTGCTGCTCCAGCTAGTGTTTGGGTTATATTTACTCTTTCTTTAAGAAAAATTATTGCAAATATAACAGTCAAAATTATTTTTGTAGCACTTAACGGACCAATAACGGAAGCTTTTCCACCTGCCTGGTATGCAAAAAATAGGGCGAGCATACCCAGAGTGTCAAATATTGCCAATGTTGTTACTTTTAATGCTCTATCAAATCTAAAATAATAGGAGATCTTTTTTATCGTAGAAGGTTGAACTAATAATAGGGTAAAAACTGGCAGTAAATAAAAATAAATTTGATAATTCGAAGCATCTATAGTTTGTAAGATAAAGTAACCACTTATGTCAGATAGTCCCATTAGGAAAGCTGAGAGAAGAACAAAAAATATTCCTTTATTTAACTTCAATTTTTTGTCTATATATAGAGTTACAGCTATTCCAAATAGAATAATTATTGTTCCAAATATTTGACGGATTGTAATTGGCTCATGCAAAAAATATGAGGCACCTAAAACATTCCAAAATTTAGATGTAGTTGCAAAAATAACAACTTCAGAGGCACTTATAAGTTGAAATCCTCTGTATTTTAATACGTAAGCAGCTGTGGCAAATATTGCTAAAACTAAAAAATTAATAATTAGAAATGGAGGGAATGCTAATTCCAACTTTCCTCTTAAAAGTGCTAAGAAGATAGAAATTAAACCACCCAATCCCAAAAAAACAATAACTTGGGCTCTTGGGTCATTATCACTTTCCAATAAACTCTTATGAAACAGCCCATTACAGGACAAAAGAACAATACTAATTGCAAGTAATATTTGCCAGGACATTTCATATAGATTCTAACAGAGGTAAAAGAAAATATCTTAAATATATAATTACTGAGGGGGTTCGAATACTATTCAATAACACAAAAATAGTGGGCATTGCCCACTATTTTTGTGTTGAGTCTCCTAGACGATGTTGGAACTTTTTTTAGTATCTACCAAGTAAATACATTACTAAAATTTTGTAGAATATGAAGGCATCGATGAAAGCTATAATATAGGGATTAACAAATTGAAAAAGC
>CAZEAL010000156.1:0-1963 GCA_964510265.1 uncultured Candidatus Saccharibacteria bacterium | reverse complement strand
GTTGTAATAACAGACGCGGAAGTTGTAGACATATTAAGTCCCGAATTCAATATAGTTCCCAGATCATTTAATCCCGTGCCTGCGGCCGTTAATACGCTGGTAGACGGTAAAACCGAAATTGTTTGGGAAGTCGGCGTACTTACAGCGGGTGAAACCAGAACATTTTCATATCAGATCACCCCAACGGTTGTTAGTGATGTTCAGGTTATAGATTCCTATCCCGACAGCGGGGTTGAATTTGTAGACAGCGAAGGCAATTTTCAACAGTATCCCTTTGATGGTACCGATTTAGATGTAAGTTCAACTTGCGATGAAGATGGTGGCGATGGAGGGGACGACGGAGACGGTGGAGATGATAACGGAGGTGGAATCGGGGGCGGAGGCAATGGGGATGAAGATAATGGCGACGGCGATAACAATAACAACGATAACAATAATGATGAAGATACTAACTCCAACGGAGACGGCGACGATAACAGTGACGGAGACGTTGCCGGAGACTTTACAGGCGAAAATTACAGGGCAGCATTAACTCCGGTAATAAACGGTGTTAATAAGGGTGTGGCACTTGGCCTAGGTAATATTGATGAATCTACTGCTGCGGCAATATTAGGTGATCTGGATTCGGAAGGTGAAGCCGCTCCTTGCTTAGATCCTACATTGTGGTGGTTGCTGTATCTTTTGCAGTCTTTTATACACTTTTCAATTTATTCCTTAATAAATGAATCCAATGTGAATAAAAGAAATTTGTTTTATGTATCTCAAATAGCCAATGCTGCCGTTTTCGTTGCTATATTTTTAAAATATTTCTGCCCTTGGTGGGACTACTTAATATCTTTGGGCATAGGAATCGTGTTCTTGTATGTCACAAAAAACAAACTTGATAAAGCTGCCGAACATAGAGCATGATGTTCTAGTTGCCATACTCTTTTTTGCTGCTGTATTAATTTCATTTTTTCTTAGAGTTCAAAATTTAAATTACAACTCTGCTTATAGTGAAGAAGCAGTTTACACGATCGTAGGAAAAATGGGGATTTTTTACAGGGACTGGCACACATTTAACAGTTTCAATTGGATGGGTGGCCTGCCGTATTTATATCCGGTTTTATCGGCGCTGGCTTTTGAAAATGGAGGTATATACGGCTCAAGGTTATTAAATGTATTTTTAAGTCTACTCGTTTTGGAGGAGTTATACAGGTTTACCCTATATATAAATTTATTCAGTAAACGAAAAAACTCAGCCGCCGGTCTTATATCAGTTTTTATTGTCGGATTTTCTCCGTTTGCGGTGTTTGTAAATACCCTGGCTACGTATGATGTTGCGGCTTTGCTGCTTTTACTTTTTTCAATAAACGCTCTTCTTGTTGCCGATACTTATAGAGGGGGAAAGTATTATTTTGCTTCCGGCCTCTCTCTTGTTTTAAGTATGTTAACCAATTACTTTTTACTGACATTTCTTCCTTTTGTTTTATTACTGTCTTTAAAAGTTTTTAAAAATCTGAATTCCGAGGAACAAAAAAATTTTATGAGATCATATTATTATATTCCCGTTTTCTCTATAATCGGCGCATTTTTAATTTTTAATTTAATTTTTATTTTTCATTTTACCAGAACCCAAATAATCGACGAGATGGAATCATTAGCAAAAACACTAGCCTATTTGTGGAGTAAAGATAGCATGATAGTTGTCTTATGCAGCTCACTTGTAGGGTTTGTTTATCAATTTAGGAAGAACATTGTTTTGGGTTTTTCTTTTTTATTAAGCTTATTTATACTACTTATCCATCTGATTTTGGGAAATGTTTCCGCTTTAGGCAAACATTTGTTTTTAGTTGAAGTATTTATCGCACCCTGTGCGGCTTATTTTATTGTTTATATATTTTCATTAAAAAAACCAGCATTTAAAGTTATTTCGAGTATTGCTCTAACCTCAATATTTATTTATTATATTTTTAATCATCAA
>CAZEAL010000155.1:0-1558 GCA_964510265.1 uncultured Candidatus Saccharibacteria bacterium | reverse complement strand
AAAAAAGTATAAAATAATGCGACACAATTTTTCTAAAAGAAAAGTAACTTTACCTTTGCCTAATCTTCTGGGTATACAGTTGGAGTCTTATCAGTGGTTAAGAGAAAAGGGTTTAAATGAGATCCTTGAAGAGCTGGGTATTATTGAAGACTATTCGGGAAGGGGATGGGTTTTAAAGCTTTCTGGTGCGGAAATTCAAAAAGAAAACATTTCGGTAAATGAAGCTCTTCATTCAGGTAGAACTTACGACGCCCCTTGGTATGTATCAGCGGTTTTAGAAGATCCTATTGTTAAAAAATCAAAAAAACAACAAATTTATATGGGTGACATCCCTCTTATGACTGCTAGAGGTACTTTTATTATTAACGGTGTGGAAAGAGTAATTGTTAACCAGCTAATTAGATCTGAAGGAGTACTTTTCACAGGAGCGCCGTCTCCCGTAACGGGACAGTTTTTAGGAGGAGCGAAAGTACTCCCAAAAAACGGTGTTTGGTTGGAAATAGAAACATCCCGATCGGGAGTTATAAGCGTAAAGATAGACAGAAAGAGAAAAATCACTATTTCAACCCTTTTGAGAGTGTTTGGGCTGGAAACTGAGGATGACATAAGAAATGCATTTAAAGATTTTGAAACTAATCCCGAGACTAACTTTACAGAGGCTACTATAGCAAAAGATCCTTCGTCAAATTATGATGAAGCATGCCTGGAAATATACAGAAAAATGAGGCCGGGGGAACCTTTGGTAGTTGAAAACGCGCGTGCGCTTGTAGATTCTATGTTTTTTAATAAGCGACGTTATAGCTTGGGAGAAGTCGGAAGATTTAAATTCAATCAGGTTCTGGGCTTAAATTTTCCGAATGATCCTAAACACAGACTTTTACAACTGGAGGATTTAGTCAAGATAGTTTCCAGAATAATAGAACTAAATAACGGTTTGGGTGAACCCAGCGACGTTGATCACCTCGGGAACAGAAGAGTAAAAAGTGTAGGAGAACTTCTTCAGAACCAAATTAGAATTGGATTTTTGCAGATGGAAAAAAACATCAAGGAAAAAATGAGTTTGGCTCCAAGAAATGAATTACCGGAGCCAAATTTATTAGTATCGCCCAGAGCGGTGGCGGCTAAAATTCACAGTTTCTTTGCAACAGGGCAACTATCTCAATTCCAAGATCAGCAGAATCCATTAACATCTTTAGATCATTTGAGAAGGTTATCTGTCATGGGACCCGGAGGGTTGACAAAAGAAAGGGCAAGTATGGCTGTCAGAGACGTGCATTATTCTTCTTTTGGTAGAATCTGCCCCGTAAGAACTCCTGAAGGGCCGAATATTGGTTTGATCAATTATTTGGCGATGTATGCAAAAGTAAATCGGTATGGATTTCTAGAAACACCATATATTAAATTAGAGAAAGAAATTGACGGAAGAATAAGAGTGACGGGCGAAGTTGCTTATTTAGCAGCTTATGATGAGGAAGGAGTATATGTTACCGACTCGTCTGTTCAGCTTGATGAAAATAATTATATAGTTCAAAAACAGATTCCATTGAGAATGGGAGGA
>CAZEAL010000154.1:0-5217 GCA_964510265.1 uncultured Candidatus Saccharibacteria bacterium | reverse complement strand
TGGCTCAAACAGCGAAGTAGGTGCGATACTCACCAAAATATCTGGTAAAAGGAACTTTGAATTAACTCAAGATGAAGTAGCTCAAGGCATTGTCGGTGCGCCTGATGATGCATTTTTCGTTAAAGAAGGTGATTATAACCAGGCTACGGTATCAGAAAAACGACTACTAAGAAAGTTCTTTACTAATACACAAAGGTATCACCGCGGAAGTACAAAGGGATATATTTACTATTCTACTAAGAAAAACTGTCCCGAAATTACTCAAGGAGAGTATCCAAATTTTTCAAATAGTATTAGTAATTTTAAAGATAAACTAGTAAATAGGCGAGAAGTAAAGTCGGGGCAAATTAAATCACATCATTTGCAATGGCCACGAAATGAAAAGTACTTTATAGGTAGTCCTAAAATAGTTGCCTCGATACGTACGTATAAACCAGCTTTTTACTACACAAAAGATGAATACTATGGATCTCGCGCTCTCAATTTTATCCAATCAGATAGAATTGATTTGCGTTATTTAACAGGAATACTGAATTCTAAACTAGTTGAATTTTGGCTCAAGCACAAAGGTAAAAAATTGGGCAACTTATTACAAGTTGATAAAGGACCATTATTGCAAATACCCATCTACTCATCAGCTAATTCTACGGAGCGAAAATCACTCATCAAATTAGTTGAGGAAATAACTGCACTTCAAAAAAATCTCAACTTGGTTTCGGAAAATTCAAATAAATGGCACGAGATAACGAAGGAAATTGAAAAGAAGGATAAGCAGATAGATCAATTGGTTTACACTCTTTACGTACTCACAAAGGCGGAGATTTTGACTATAGAGGGAGTTAGTACAGTATGAATAAAAGTGATGATGCTACAAAAAAGTTTACTATTCCTCATGAAAATGCTTGGCTTAGACCAGATCATGCATATTTCGACTACAAAAAACAAGCCACTGGCATTGATTACGACGAAATTGAGTGGAACGGAAAATATAAAACAATTCGAGAACTGCGTGATTTGGCTATCTTGGGATTATCTTTCTATACTATGCAAGAATATTCCTGCTTCGTTCAAATGAACAGATTAACCCCTTCTCCCGACGCTTTTCTCGCACGAATTGTATCAGAAGATACATATGAAATAGCACCCATTGAAATTACTTTTTATGGTAGAAGTAGAATAGGTTTACCAAAAAAATCTTTAGTTGAAAAGCTAAGCGAATTAGGTGGTAAATTTCAAAAATTGCCAAATGGATATTGGCTATTAATCCATATCGGGAAAGACTTAGACGTTGATCATAGAGCAATACGTAGCAAACTACTATCCTTGAACGCCAAATTTAACGCCTTTTCTATTCAGGAGATATCGAATCACCCTGACACCATCTCTAGTTTTGTAGCATACACTACTCAACTCGAATTTTATGATATCAATGTCGGAGAAATTTGTGATAAATTATCTCAAACAAAGATACCTAGAACGCTTACAATTAAAAAAGGGAGAGCTCCTGCTGAGTAAAAATGAAATACGATAAGCAAAAAAGAATCATCGACATACTATTAATAATCTCATATCTAGTAATATGGCTATTATTTATTCTCATAAGCAAAAATCTAGGGTTTTTTAAAAGTATAGATTTTGAATTATTCCTGACATTATCTTTTTTGGTTATGTTCTTTGGAATGATAACAAAATCAACTTCTTGGTCTATAGGCAATAAATTATTTAATCTTTCTGGCGATTCAAAGCGACATATTGAATATTCCTCACACGATAATTGGAAAAATAGCGATGCCCAGAAAACTGGCTTCACAATTATTATTGACCACGACGACCAAGATGTAATCAAACAATTAATGACACATCATTCAAAATTACGAAAAGAGATAAAGGGGGAAATATGAGTAACGCATATAACATTTACTGTGATGAAAGTTGCCATTTAGAAAAGGATGGTCAGAAGGTGATGGTGCTAGGGGCAGTCTGGTGCTCGGCAGATAAAGTCAAGGAAATTAGTCAAAGAATTAATGAAATAAAGATTCGCAACGGTATGACAAAGCAGTTTGAAATCAAATGGACAAAGGTATCACCCGGAGGATTGCAACTTTATACAGATATAGTAAATTATTTTTTTGATGATGATGATCTACATTTTCGTGCCGTGGTCGCTGATAAGACAATCCTAGATCATCAAGCTCATAGTCAAACTCACGATGAATGGTATTACAAAATGTATTATCAACTACTCAAATCTATAGTCTCCCCAGAAAAACAATACAATATATATCTAGATTTTAAAGATACTCTTGGAGTCGCCAAAGTAAACAAACTTCAAAAAGTTCTCTCAAATAGCAAACTCGACTTTGATAGACAAATTTTCCAACATTTTCAAGAAGTTCGCTCCCACGAGTCAATACTCATTCAGCTCTCAGATCTACTCATTGGTTCAATATCTTTCAAAGCTAGAAATCTTAACAAATCTCCTGGTAAAAAGGCGCTAGTCGATACAATTAAAAACAGGTCAGGGTATACTCTTAACAAAACAACTTTATATCAAGAAAACAAATTTAATCTCTTCTTCTGGGATGGCAACCAACATGGCTGATAATAATTGGTTACCACCCATTATGCCATGCGCTGATTTGAATGATTGGCAACGATACGAAGATATTCTCTACAAAGTATATTTAGACGACCTGTTTCATAATCCTCCAAAATATTTAGGTATGGTAGTTAAAACAAAATATCATCCCCCATATAAAAACAAGGCATATTCATTTTGGCATTTAACCCACGAAGGCAAAATTGAAGATCAAAGAACTCCAGATTTGCGCAGATGTGAAAGGTTGTGTTGGGTTAAACCAATAATCAACCATCACCAAGATTTAATGTGCTGGGTAAGGCCAGATAAAAACAACAGACATTACATCTGGCATAAAAATGAAAAATATTTAATTGTTCTACAACCTATTAAAGATTTTTATCTCCTAGTTACCGCATATCAGATTAGTGAAGTCTGGAGAGCAGAAAGATATACGCAAGAAGCAGAAAGATACGCCTAAACATGAACAAAGCCGCATAGCGGCTTTGTGGCTCCTTCTACACATGGTAGATGAGTGCGTATATTATATAACAGGTATGCAAGGAGACGTCAAATTATGAAAGAATCCAGAGGAAAAGCCAGTAATAAAAAATGTATTTTATGTGGCAAAAAGACAAAATTAGTCAAAACAGAGTGCTGTAATCAGTGGATTTGTGATGATGAGGATAAATATCAACTTTTCTCGTATAGCACCGTCAGTTGTAGTAGAAATCATCGCAGATACACCTTATGCGGCTTTCATCTTACAGAAGGACATGCTGGCAAATGGCAGACTTGTGATAAGTGCAAAAACGAAATTGATGTCGAAATGTACGCTTGGTATGGAACTAATGAGCACAACTTTGAAAAATTGACTAATCCGCCAAAATTTAATCCTACCCATTGTGTTCAGTGTGATCGAATAATCAAGCGGGGCGTAGAGGGGTATACACATATGCCTCATGGAACTTTTCTCTGTGAAGAATGTGGGCAGAAACACATGGACGAATTAATGAGTAGGGGAAAATAAAAATGCAGAAATACATTACTCCCTCTAAACTCTACGCTTACCTCCAGTGTGAGCATCGAGTGTGGCGCGATGTATATGGCCCACAAGATGAGAAGATTAAGGAAACAAACCCGTTTGTCGAAATGCTTTGGGAAAAAGGAATTCAACACGAAGAAAAGGTTATCGCTAAGCTAGGTGAGTTACTTGATTTGAGTAGTGACGACAAAAACGATCAGCTAACCAAAACAATAGAAGCAATGAAGGCAAGTACTCCGCTTATCTATCACGGCTATTTGAGATCAAAGAATCTAGCAGGTGAACCAGATCTACTTCGTCTCCAGTCAGACGGAACGTATATTCCCATTGATATTAAAAGTGGCAGAGGACTAGAGGGAGAAAATGAAGATGATGATGTACCTGGTAAGCCAAAGACTCATTATGCAGTACAACTCGCACTATATGTAGAAATACTCACTGACCTAGGTTTTTCCCGTGAACATACGGGCATCATTTATGACATAGATAGTCAGGAAACAATTTATACCCTTGATTCTTCTATGGGTCCGCGCACTCCATCTAGCTGGTGGCAGTTCTACTTGAAGACAAAAAATGCTGTAGCTAAATTATTAGCTAACGAAGTACAAAATGATCCTGCGCTTGGTAGTCCTTGCAAACTTTGCCCATGGTACGACAGTTGTAAGCATTGGAGTATAGAGAACCATGACCTATCCACCCTTTTCTATCTCGGCAGAGGTAAGCGTACAGTTCTAATAAATGACTTAGGGATTCATAGAGTCGAGGACTTAAAGAATGTAGATATTGAATACGAAATGGCCAAAAAAGCAAAAGACAAGACCTATTTGTACAAAATAGGAAAGCCAACACTATCTACTCTCCAGAAACGTGCTGTCATCATGGCGGACACTAAAAAACCAGTTATTTACACACCACTAGAGTTCCCCAAAGTGCAATATGAATTATATTTCGATATCGAAGACGACCCTACCCAAAACTTTGTCTACCTCCACGGCGTATACGAGCGAACTCCCAAGGGTGAAAGATTCATTCCTTTTGTCGCTAAAGAGAAAACGCCAGAAGCCGAGGAAAGCGCATGGAAAGAGTTTATTAACTACATCCGCGCGCTCCCCAAAGATGATTGGTGTCTGTACTACTACTCACACCACGAAGTTACTACCTACAAGCGAATGCAGAAAATGTATCCAGATGTCATTAGTGTTGAAGAACTAGAGGCGATGTTCACCACCAGCCATGCCATTGATCTTTATTCTCATTGTATTTTGAAGTACACCGACTGGCCGCTCTACAGCTACTCACTCAAGGACATAGCCAAGTTTCTTGGCTTTGCGTGGCGAGATAAAACTCCCTCTGGCGCACTCTCGATCCAATGGTTTAATGAATATCTAAAGGATAGTGATCCTGCCAAACTCAAACGCATTGTGGAATATAACGAAGATGATTGTAAGGCGACAATGGTGATTAAGGATTATCTAGCAAATCCCTCTCTGTAAGTTTTTACCATTTTTTCATGCCCCCCTGCTCTGCATGGCGGAAGGAAGGGGTGGTCTCCCAGACAACTTCGTGTCTGGAGGCATTTCTCATGTTGCTACGC
>CAZEAL010000153.1:0-2193 GCA_964510265.1 uncultured Candidatus Saccharibacteria bacterium | reverse complement strand
GCACCGACAATGCCTTGAGCTACTTCATCTTGAGTTAATTCAAAGTTCCTTTTACCAGATATTTTGGTGAGTATCGCACCTACTTCGCTGTTTGAGCCACTAGAAAATTCAATTCCTTGCTTCATATCTTCTGGCTTAAACTCCATGAATGGTGCGGGGGTAGACAACTTAACTATGACTTCATTTTCCGCGTGCTTATCTTGAGAAAATAGTAGATATTTAACCTTGTATTGTGTATCTGGTTTTTTCTTCTGAATAGCTAAAATCATTGTTTGTATCCCTGCATTTTCAAAAACTTGATATCCGCCAAAATCTACATATTCGAGAATTTGTGTTTCTACTAGTACTTTTTCTCGTGTGATACTTGCACCAGCATTTGTTATCCAATTATTTGGCGCAATAAAACTTAGAACTCCGTCATTGCGTAATAGGTCAATTCCTTTGCAGGCAAACAATGTCCATAGATCCATTTTGCCCTGGTAGTAAGGACTTTCTCTTAATCCGTCAAAAGCTGATTTATTTACAAACTCTTTTATGTAAGGTGGGTTGCCGATAATGACATCAAACCCAGGATTAGGGCGATTAAAGACTTCGGGGAATTCCTCTACCCAGTTAAAGGGTTTTTTGTCACGATAATTTTTACCAAAAGAATTTTTTAGTTCTTCGTCAGTTCCAGAGATGAGAGAATTACCATTTTTAATATGCTTATCAAGATCTGGTAATTTCATTCTTGAATCGAGACTATTGATAAGTAGGTTAAGTCTCGCAATCTCTACAGCCTTTTCATCTAAATCTACTCCGTAAATATTTTCTAATAAAATCCTAATTTTTAAATTTGATTCATCTAACAATCTCCCGCCAAGCGATTTGTATTTTTTAAGAATCATGTCCATCGCTTTGATCAAAAATGATCCTGATCCACAAGCTGGATCTAGTACTTTAATTGATTGAAGTTCTGCAATGCTCTTGCAATTATCTAATACTGGTCGAAGGGCGTGCCCCACTATATGATCTTCGATATAACTGGGTGTGTAATAAATACCCTGTTCCTTGCGTTTTTTAGCACTTTTATCTAGAGTGATTCCTTTTTTAGATTTGTTTAAGAGGTGTCCGAGATAATTTTCATAAACGTTCCCAAGTACATCTGCTGGAATGAATTTGAAGTCGTATTCATAATATCCTTCTTTACCATACAGCATTTCGATAACCTCCTCAGTTTTCCCACTGCCTTCATCCCATTTTTCAAAAGAGTGTTCACTAAAAAGACCCGAATTATAAACTTCATCTAGTTCTCTAAATTTCTTGATCATTGAATCAAAAATATTTTGTTTAAGGTTAGTTCTATTTTTGTAATCACGAATTAACTGTCGCAATATCGGAGACTCGATCCCTTTGTCCTCGGCTACTCGCAAAAATATAAGTCGATCTAGGAGTTTTTGTACACCCTCATCTAGCAAGTCTGCCGATACAGTTGGATTCCATTGATGTAGATAGTGGGATAGGATATCTCGCGCTTCGTTAAGATCTTTCGCTAGTTGGTCTGTAACAGTTACCTTCTGTTGCAACTTGCCGACTCGTGTTGCTACCTTATAAATTAAACCTGTTTCAAATGATTCTTTAGATAATTCCCAAAGTTGATCAAATCGTTCGAGATACTCGGTGTAATGTATTTCAAAATATAGTTTATTACTTAGGTTTTCAGAGGTATTTTGTGCGTTGAAAACTTTTATACTTTCGAAATCAGTAAGCACTGCCCAAGTAACCACTTTGTTAAAAGAGTATCGAATGGCTTGATTGGCGTGTAGCTCTTTTTGTAAATCTACTCCTAATTTCTTAGCTTCGAGAAAAAATTTTGGTTGTCCGTTCAGATAAAATCCATAATCAATGCGATCAGTATTTCTGACATATTCTTCTGCAGTGACTTCATTGCGATCTTCCATGTTCCAACCAAGCGCAGAAAACATGGGTGAGATAAAGTCTTTTTTGGTGTCTTCTTCAGAATAATCTCGTATTCGCCCAGATAATTTAACTTGTTCATATTTAGAAATTATCTCCTGGATTTTACGCTTCGCTTCACTTTGTGTCATTTGTCTATTTTACCATTTTTTCATGCCCCCCTGCTCTGCATGGCGGAAGGAAGGGGTGGTCTCCCAGACAACTTCGTGTCTGGAGGCATTTCTCATGTTGCTACGC
>CAZEAL010000152.1:0-1718 GCA_964510265.1 uncultured Candidatus Saccharibacteria bacterium | reverse complement strand
TTTAAATGTTCTGGGATACGATTACACACATGAGGATTTAGAAAAACTGCCAAAATTAATTAACGGCCTGCTGAAAGAAATAGAAGAATGAAATATATTTTTGCAAACTGGAAAATGAATATGGACTTAAACGACCTTAATGAATGGGTTGATGGATTTAAAAATGAATTACCCGGAATTGATCTGGAAAAATACAAGGAAAAAATAACTGTAATCGTAGCCCCTTCGTACTTACATATTTCAATCGCTTTTATGAAACTAAAAGACCTCGGAGTTCAAATTGCTTCACAGGATGTGTCGATATATGATAAGGGCGCTCACACGGGTGAGATCGGCGGCTTTCAGCTGTCAGAATATTGCGGATACTCGATAGTAGGCCATAGTGAAAGAAAAGAAAGCAAAGACATTGTACTGAAAAAAGCCGAACAATGTTTGAAAAACGGAATCATACCTTTTATATGCTTCGTAAATCCTGAATCTGCAGCAGAATATTATAAAGAAGGTTCTGTCTTAGCATGGGAAGATCCCTCAAATATATCGGTTGACGGGCATTACAAAAATAAAAAAACAAGCGAAGTTGCCGAGGGGTTTAGTAAAATAAGAAATTATATCGAAACGGATAAAAAGATCATTTATGGTGGTTCAGTTAACGAAGAAAATGTTACAAATCTGGTAGAAATAGACGGGCTTGACGGGGTTTTAGTAGGGAATGCGAGTTTAAATCCAAAAACCTTTGCCCAAATAATTAAAGCATTTTGTATATGAAATATGTAAATGTTAAAAGCACAAAATCTGCCGAAAAAAGCGGGCAGAAAAAAGTTCGCGCGAACACGAAACTCCGAACACTATTTTCTATTGGAATAGTACTCACTTTGATTTTTATTTTCATAACAAGGTACGGTGACAAACTAAAAGATATTTTTGACCCTGTTTCAATAGTAGCCAGCGTAGCGGCGTCTGATTTAAAAGAGACGGACGGCAGAACCAACATTCTGATTTTAGGATCCGACAAAAGAGCGAACGGAAACGGAAGCGTAACCTCCATGCTGACAGACACTATAATGGTAGTTTCAATCGGTAGAGTAGATCAAAATGTTGTAATTATTTCCATTCCGCGCGACCTCTGGATAGGAGAGCCGTATTACAGCAAGATTAATGCCATATATTACACCCCCATAAATGGAGTCGAAAAAACCAATCCGGACGATTTAAAAAAAATAATAGAAGAAACTTTGGGGCTTCCGGTTCATTATTACGCCGTGGTAGATTTCAAAATCTTTAAAGACTCCATAGACGCAATAGGTGGTGTCGATGTGAATATTGAAACTGGTTTCGATGATTTCCAATACCCGATTGAAGGCAAAGAAAACGCTCCGGAAAACGAGCGCTACCAGAGCCTCCACTTTGAAGAGGGGTTGACCCACATGGATGGCGACACTGCTTTAAAATTTGTTAGATCCAGACACGGCAACAACAACGAAGGAACCGATTTCTCCCGCTCCAAAAGGCAGCAAAAACTACTTTTAGCGGTAAAAGACAAAGCTTTATCTTTGGAAACTCTATTCAATCCTATAAAACTAAAAGAACTTTACAATGCCTACTCAAGCAATGTTGAAACCGATATAGACCTGGGAACCATTCAAGGTTTTTATTTGCTAACCAAACAAACAAATTTTAACGCTATAAAATCTTTTGTTTTAGATGACAGAAGCGCTTCC
>CAZEAL010000151.1:0-3722 GCA_964510265.1 uncultured Candidatus Saccharibacteria bacterium | reverse complement strand
CATAGGGTAGCTAATATCGTCAGGATTGAAATAAATAGTGTCTGCGATACGTTCTTTTGGAATAATCGATAAAACCTGTTCGATTAAATCACCGTGAGGGTCTATCACACATAAACCTTTTTTGTGTTCTATATCCTTTTTGATCATTGATAAGAGCATTGTTGATTTACCTGTTCCTGTGGCACCAAGAATATAGACATGACGACGACGTTCATCTGCTGTTAAACCTATATCAGTCTCAGTACCACCATATGTGTTTTTGGCAAAATACAAGTCGCATTTAGCCTCCTGTTTGAGCGACAACGGTGCCGGTAGTTCTTTGCTATGCAGTTTTGAATTCTAAATCTATCACTACTTGAATTTGTAATAGTCAATAATCTATATGTAGTATTAAATAGTTGTTGGTCTATTTTATTCTTAATTTGTGTCTCAATTATGTTCTTGTAGGTATTACCGGTTAGTTTGCTGTCGTACTGTCTTATTGACAATAAAGGACCTTCTTGACCACCGGAAAGAACGCAAATAAATAATCCGAGTGGTAATGTCGCTATTTTAACTATTATTTGAAATATTGGTCCTAAATTGTTGTTGCCTTTAATGTAAGTTAAAACGTCTTTATTTGAAAGAAAAAGTGATCTCAGTCGCATAACTTTGTTTGAAACACTACGATTAATAGGTGAAATGATGGTTTGGATAGAAACCATTTCATTGTCGGAAAGTTTTGTCATTGTACCGGTAATGTAAGCAATAGGATCAAATTCTTTTAGATTGTCTTGTTTCTTAAGTGAAAAGGTAAAATAATTACTTAATTCAAATTCTATGACGTGACCGGTGTTTACGGAGTTATTCAGATAGTCAGCTACCTCGGTAACTTTTACTCCAGGTAAATACGATAAAAGATTTTTCTTGATAATTTGGGCATCATCGATAGAAATCCGAAATATATATCTAATACCTTTATTTTTAGTAGAAACAATTTCAAGCGAATATGACTTACAAGTATCAAAAACTCTATATAACCCCGAACGCTGTCTTAGTACTCCATAAACGGAAGTGACTAATTGGCTAGTTGTAAATGAACTTTGTTCTGTTGATGACGGAGGAGATACCTCCAATAATACAAATAGTTTTTTAGCTTCTTTCCAGTATAGGTATAGTTTAATAACCGAATAAGCTACTAGGATAGTAAAGAGTACTAAGATCATTGTCCAGAAATATAATTTGTATTGATAAAATGATGACAGTAGAGAGGTGATAAATTCTATTATTCTGTTAAATTCTTTTTGGAGTATAGAAAGGATTATATTATTTTCTGACATAGCCACCTCATTGGGCAGCAATAACACATTCTTATTAGGACTTAGTGTTGCTTGAATGATACCCCAGAGGGGTATTTTCTGCAAAGACTGTGCCAGACCTAAGTGGGTCAATTACTAATTATAGTTTTAGACACGCGAAACCCACTTCATCCTTCAGTAATCAAACTATCGTATTCCCCTTCTAGGGATAGTATTATTATCTCTGTAAGGATAGTAGGTTTAAGAGTACATGCCATGGGAAGATTAAAAGACACAAAAAGTTGAAAATTCATCTACTAGACCTATAATTTCATCACTTTCCACGACCGAGTGTATTAGGCTGAATGAGGTTTTTTCATATTCACAATCTTAATGGGAATATCATTACTCAAACACTTTTTATTCCGATCGATTTAGCATCTTCATTACTCGATGAAACAGTCTTTATTGCTGATTCAAGTTATAAATTAGCTAGTACTGTAAACACTACTTTAAGTGGGATTTTAATCGGATCACCAACAACAATTAATGCAGGAGATAGAATAAGCATTGATTTAGGTGGAACTCTCACCAATTTATTTTGTTGCTGTACTTTGGGATTAAAGAGTGTTTAGGAAAAGAGTTAATCATTAAGCTAGTGTAAACTAATTTCGCTAAGGAAAGTTTTTATTTTATTGTCTGCAACAGCCTTGTTGCCGAAGTAATCTATTGCTTCTGAGTAATCTATGTCTTGGTAATAAGAAAGCTGTTCTCTAAAAAGCTTTGTGTTGAATTCTTTGCCAAAGATACCCTTTGATGTGGAAATAATAGTTTCTAAACTATGGTCTCTCAAGACAAAAAACAGGTCTACGTAATCTTTCCATTTAGCTCTTTTACCTAAAGCAAAAGCTTTCATAGCCGAAAGTGTTAAAACACTTGGCATATTTATGATTTCATCCAGCATTTCTGAGTAATTTATTTCAAAAGGATACAGCAAGAATGTTAATTTCACATCGTTTGCTACAACTGTTAGTTCCTCAGGGCTTTCTACGATCGTACTTTGTATTTCATATAATTTTCTGATGTCATTTCTAATTTTATCGTGATCAAACAGCTTGTTGGTAAACAGGTCAAAATCGATTGATCTTCGGTGCCCAAGCTGTAGTGCTATAGCCGTACCCCCTACCAGGCCAAATTTACCAGAAAATGATTTTAGTAGCGGTAACATTTTTATCTGAGCTTCATTTAATATTTCTTTATGCATATTTGTTAAAATATTTTGTGAAATAGTTTTTAGTATGTGGGTTTAGATTAACTCTTTTTTTATTTACAATATCTTTGAAAAGTGCACCTATTTCCTTGGTGCCAAACAAGTCTTTTATATATATAAAATCTTCCCAATCGCCATAATTTAAGATGTATTCTGTGATGATTTGAGGTGATAGATTTTCATAATTGGAAGTACTCCAAGCTAGATAAGCTTTTGTTTTTATATAACTTTGAGCTTGTCTAAGAGTAGTACTATTTAGCATAGTAATATTATAACTCAGTGCTTATGTTAAGTGTAGTACAAAAAGTTCAGTTGGCTGAGCATGTCAGTCAGGAACCGTTTTACTCTCTAGGATGAAAAATGAATAAATAAGGTTATATTAAACAGTCCTATTGAAGTATAATAGACCCATTACGATTAGAGGACTACCAAAGGGCAAGCTTATTTCCCGCGGGAATGCCTCTTTTTTATTACAACCGCAATTCCAATTTATTTCTTATAAGTCCCAGACGTAAAATATACTTTGAGAGCTTTCTTATATAAGACGAATACTTGTCATTTGGTATTAGTATTTTCTCTAGTTTATTTTGTTCATCGAGATATTCGAATAGACAATGAAAATCCCCATCTCCAGAAACTACTACGGCCTTATCGTATTTATCCATGTTTATAATTGTATGTAAGACTAGCTCAGCATCAACATTACCTTTATATTCAGTTTTCCATTTCTCTTTATCTCTAGGACAGGTTTGAATATCAATGTGTAACCAAATTCCTGTAGATGTTTATATAAGTTAGAATTGGTTGGAATATAACCAATAAACAAATACGCCTTTTCCACGTTATATTTTCTTTTAAGATAATTTCTGAACTTCAAAAAATCTTGTTTCCAGCCCGATTCCTGAGTACCTTTATGAAGACTTTGACTGTCTATAATGCATAATTACATTTCACGAGACTATTATATATCAAATACAACACTTTATATTAGACTTTCTTGTGTCATCAATATAACAAGTATGGAACCAACTTAAAATATAAAGTAAAAATATTCCTTTGAGGCTTCGTGGTCACTTGTGTGCCCATTCTGACTGGATATTCGTAACCAAGTTCGAACTGTTTTAGTAGAAGTTGTATAATAACCATATGGAAAAACAAGCTTCTAAAAAAACTCC
>CAZEAL010000150.1:0-9408 GCA_964510265.1 uncultured Candidatus Saccharibacteria bacterium | reverse complement strand
TTCTTCTCCTTCTACAGTTTCTATTGCTTCCATAGTGTTTGAATCAAAGTCTTTTCCAAGTGTATCTATTTCCAATAAACCTTCTTCATTTAATATCTGTCTAAATTCTTTTAATGTTAACTTAAAGCCCATATCTCCGTTGTGTTTCTCAAGGTTTTCCAAATTGTCTAAAACATTAAGTAATCTTGAAATCAGTAAAGAATTTGAGTAGCTGACGAAATCCACTCTTTCCTCAACAATTCTTTTTTCAAGGTTTTTGTAGTCGGCCAGCGCCCTTTTCCAGTTGTTTTCCATTTCACTAAGCTTTTGCTCCAGTTCTTTCAATTTGTTTTCCAAGTCTCCCGTATCTTTATTATCCGAACCGCTATTAACTTTTTGATCACCGTTTTCATTCATATTTATTACTATAGCTTTGAAGAAATTTTTACCAAGAATCGCCTAATTCTTCTATCAACCTTTTTGTGTATCTGACTGCCGGAACCACGTTTGAATATCGCATTCTTGCCGGGCCCATGATTACCACAAATCCTTGTTTGTTTCTGGTACTGTATGGCGAAAACAATATTCCCGCATTTCTTAAGTTATCATTTCCTATTTCTTCACCAATTAAAAATCTTATATCACCGCCGTATGGTGATTTTTCGAACAATTGCATTAATAAATCGTGGCTGTCCATCAAATATAATGCTGCTTTTGTAGCGTTTATATCCCAGAATTCTGGGCTTTCAAGCAAGTTTACTCCTCCGGAGTTTATAACATAACCGTCCTGAACTGTTATTGCTGCAGCTTCTTTTGTTACGTCTGCCAAAGATACCACGGCATTTCTCAGTAATTTCTCAAATTCAAATCTGTTTGGCCACAGGCGCTGTTTCATTGCTACTTCCTGCAGAACCGGCAATTCTTCTTCTTCCATTAAATCCGACAAGAAATATCTGTAAGCAGTTGCTGTAGGAACCCTCCCGGAAGAGGTATGAAGCATCTGCAAAAACCCCTCTTCTATTAGTCTTGCCATTTCGTTTCTTACCGTAGCGGCGGAGCATTTTATTTTATATTTTTGAACAATAATTTCCGATCCTACGGGTTCCGTAGAGTTTAAATATTCGTTGATAACGGCTTTTAAAAGCTCTATTTGTCTTTCTGTGAGCATAGCTTTATCAGTTTTAGCATATGAGTGCTAACAGTGTCAATAGGGTTTAGGACGCAAGTGCTTTTTGAAGAGCGCCGATAAATTCAGTACAGGATTCATACCGATCTTCTGGATTATATTCAGTTGCTTTGACGAAAACATCATATATATTAATAGGCATATTAGGTGGTCTACTCATTTCCTGGTCGCGGAACTGATGGAAATCTAACTCTTTGGTACTTTTACCCCTGGTAGTAATCCACTTTGGTGTATCTCCGTAAAGCATCCTGAACATACTCACCGCCAATGAGTGCTGGTCTGATTTAGGGTCGGTTTCATACTTATGTCTTTCTGGTCCCATGTATTCTGGGGTGCCTACAACTCTCTTTATAGCTATCCCCCCGGAAACATTTGCGAACATATCCAAACTTCTTTCTGCATCACTTTTATATGTTCCTTCAGTAGTCGCCCAATCTATTATCACTATTCTTCCGTCTTTCGCGCGCATAATATTTGATGGTTTGACGTCGAGGTGACGTGCCCCATACTTTTTCTGCAAGTTATCTAAAACATAAGCTACCGTAATTCCTATATCCAATATTTCGTCTTGTGATAAATCCTTAATGTTATCAACAACGTCTCCGTCAATATATTCCATGGCGGCATAGCTTAATGAAATCGCACTTTCTTTTAGAGGAATGCTGCCTAAATCATATATGGTGGGTATGTAAACTTTTGTTTCCTGAAGACCGTGGAAATTCCCTAACAACCTTGCTTCTCTTGCGATATCACTATTAACGTGTCCCTTAATTTCTATATTCTCTTCCTCAGTTTTTAATAATTCGGGGTTTAGCATTTTTACAAATGCTTTTGTTCCTAAATGTGAGTCAAACCCGATAAATCCTATACTGAAACCACCGCTTTTAGTCGTTGGAGTATTACTGCCGTAATAAGATTCTATATTCTGATTCAATGCATTAAAAGAAACAAAAAATCTCGGGTTATCCCACTCTATTTCAAAAACAGGCCTTTCACCTAAATCAAGTCTCAGACGTTGTTTTTCTTCAACTCTTATATAGACTGCATCAACATTAAAATACTTTTTATTTGGATCTTGAATTTCACCGCTCTCCAATAATCTTAATGAAGGAAGTGCAACCACATACTCTCCTAAATCTTCAACTAATGAATCAATTTCGTCCTGTTTTAACTGCGTGTTTGAATTTAAATAATCTCTAAAATTTACAACCGCTTTTTCAGGTATATCTAATGCTTCCAAAAAAGATCCACTTTCAATTGCTGGTACATCAGATGTTTCGGAACTTCTCATAAGAAGAATATAAACTATTGTATATAATAATTCCAATGCCCAAAAAACTAATTTCCTCCCTCATTATTAACTCTTTAAAGAACCGCCCTTTTATTTTTTGGTTTAGTGTCAGAATAGTCAGCACCGCAGGGCCGCTTATTACTACTTATCTTTTTGCTTCGGTAGTAGGTGCTTTGGAGAATAAAAGGGGAATTAGGGAGATTATAATTATTATGGGGATTTTGCTGGGCGTACAGATTGTGGAGAACTTCTTGAGGCTTTTGTCTAAAACACGTATTGAGTTTTATTCGTCGCGTTTGGTTATTACCCTTCATCAAGTGCTTCTAAGTTCCAGTTCAAACGAAAAGCCTCCGAGAAAAGAATTGGTGCAGGCAGTAATAAATTTATGTCAGTCTTTGGATAAATTTATTTTATATTTAAAAGAAACGGGAATTTCCGGCGTTGTGCATTTTTTTATCGTGCCTGTAATTTTGTTTTTTATTGACATTCGGGTTTTCGTTTTGGAAATGCTGTTGATTTTAATCTATCTCGGAACAACTTTTATTATGACCAGAAAATATGAAAAGATTTATGAAAAGTATTATGAATCCACAGAAGGATATTATGCAAAGTTATTTAATTATGGAGACGCAACTTCCTCGGCTGGCAACGTTTTAATTAATATGAGATTTCTTCAGAACTTTGTATTTTTTATGTGGGGGTCTTTGCAAAATATAGTTGCCGTATTCCAGTTTTTGGTTCCATTAGTTGTGGTAGCAGATATTATTGCGGGGACAAGGCAAATTTCCGATTTGGTTTTAGTGGTGGGTTATACAAAAGAATCGCAGGGATTTTTAAATAACTTTACCAGTGCTTATGAAAAGTTTATGGAAGTAGATGCGGGGATTGAAAGACTGGAAGAGGACTCAAAACTTTACGGATGAGTTTAGCCATTTTATATCATAATCAACTAAGCGCTCAAAACCTGTCTAAAAGCTTCCTGTGGGATATCCACTTTACCTAAGCGTTTCATCCTTTGCTTGCCTTTTTTTTGAATATCCAGAAGTTTGTCTTTTCTTTCGCGGTGGCCGCCCGACATTTTAGCTAATACGTTTTTCCTCATCGCTGGAATATTTTCTCGAGCCAGGACTTTTCCTCCTATTGCGGCCTGCAGTGCAACCTGAAACTGCTGTCGGGGAATTACTTCTTTGAGTTTTTTTAGTAGCTCGCGCCCGAAATCTTCGGCTTTATCCTTTAACACAATGTGGCTTAAAGGTTCTACTACTTCACCGTGAACCAGAACATTCAGCTTTACGGCGTTTACTTTTTTATATCCGGAAAAGTCATAGTCCAGACTCGCGAACCCAGAGGAAACGGTTTTGAGGTCGTCAAAAAAATTATAAACCAGTTCGGCGAGCGGCAGTTCGTATTCAAACACTACCCTGTTTTCAGTAGGATAATCCATTTTTATCATTACTCCCCGGCGTTTATCGCACAAAGTTATAATACTTCCTACGTATTCGCTTGGGGCAACAAGATTTAATTTTATCCACGGCTCCTGGATTTCTTGAATTTGAGTTGTGTCGGGAAAATCCGAAGCGGCTTTTACCGAAACTTGAGTTCTGCCCGTTTTTTCTATTTTGTATTCAACGGTAGGAATGGTAGAAATTAGTTCCAAATCATACTCGCGCTCCAACCTTTCCTGAATGATTTCCGCGTGGAGCAGTCCCAAAAATCCGCAGCGAAATCCAAAACCTAGAGCGTTGCTTGATTCGGGTTCAAAACTTAGAGAAGAATCCGACAAAGACAGCTTTTCCAAGGCTTCGCGCAATTCGGGAAATTTATCGTTATCAATTGGAAATATGGAAACAAAAACAAAAGGTTTTACTTCTTTGTAACCGGGTAAAAGTTCGACATTTTGGGCGTTAGCCAAAGTTATGGTGTCGCCTACGCGAACAGCATGGATGTCTTTGAGGCCAGTGGCAATGTATCCTACCTCGCCGGTTGAAAGCTTTTCGAGCTTTTTGCGGACGGGTGTAAAGATACCTATTTCCTGAAATGTTGAAATAGCTTGAGTAGCCAGGAATTTGATTTGGGGATTATGGCTTGAAAACGTTCCGTCTACTACTTTTATGGAGGCGACAACTCCGAGGAAGTCGTCATAAAAAGTATCGTATATGAGTGCGCGCGGAGTTGCTGATGTGCTTGCATTTCCATTCGGCGCGGGGATTCTATTTATTATTTCTTCCAGTAGATTTTCCACACCTTCGCCGGTTTTGGCCGATACTTTTAATATTTCGTCGCGACTGAATCCAAAAGTTCTGCATAAATCTTCGGCTGTTTTTTCCGCTTCAGCGCCGGGGAGATCAACTTTGTTTAAAACCGGAATTATTTTTAGATTTGCATCGAGAGCTTTGTAAACATTCGAAACAGTTTGAGCCTGGATTCCCTGACTAACGTCCACCACCAGTATTGCTCCTTCGCAGGCAGCGAGTGAGCGCGAAACTTCATACGAAAAATCCACGTGCCCAGGAGTATCAATCAAGTTGAGCTGATAGGATTGACCATCAAGTTTGTAGTACATCCTAACCGATTTAAGCTTTATAGTAATACCCTTTTCTCTTTCCAGGTCCATGCTGTCGAGAAACTGTTCTTTAAGATGACGTTTGTCTATTGTGTGGGTAAGTTCAAGCAAGCGATCGGCTAAAGTGGATTTTCCATGGTCAACGTGGGCGATAATGCAGAAGTCGCGAATATGCTGTTGTGAAATTTGGTCTGAAGTCATGAAGGGATTTTAGCATTTTCAAAGCATTGAAGGTGTGACATTATTGGATTATTAAATTTTTCTCAGGAATATTGTAATAAGTGAAACGCCAAATGTAATTTACTCCGGCTGTTTAACGTCGGCATTTAGTAACCTATTACCTGCCTGTTTTTCGTAAGAGGCGACTTTAGACGTGACTATTACTCGGTGACCTATATGTTCTTTAATAAAACTTTCGGCTGCTTCTAGGTCTCCAAGTTTTTTACATTCACTCCTAAGTATAGCTTTATCTATTGGATAATGAATACCTAGAGAAGGTATGTATATATATAATGGGCTCGCTCCGTTCTCTTGCTCTTCTGCCAATTGCGGATCATAAACCGCTATTTCCAAGTGCATTTGGGGGATAGCTTTACCTGTATGCATAGAGCCTCCATAACCTAATATACTACCGTGGAAATACGCAGTATCATAGCTAATTTGTTCGCCATTAGCGCCGGTGCCATACACTTTTACTGGTATGCTATTTTCCCCTTCAGTTTTATCTGAGATTTCGATAAAGATGGGACCGAAAGTGTCTCCATTAGGGAATTCATAAAAGTCAACTTTGAACAAATCTCCTGGCCGTGCTTCTCTAAGATCTAGGCTTTCTGTGTAGGCCTCTTTCGTTTCTCTCATAGATTTTGCAGTACCATCGGGTTGCTGAAAGTGAATGGAAGGTTCATCTATATCACCTACTCTAGTAGGGTCATACTCGTTTATGTAGATGGTTGGCATGCTTGCATTATACATTGACTAATAGTTAGGCAACAGGTCGATTGGTGTTTTGGTGGTGACGCGGGAGTCGCAAAACGGCTCCAAGCTTTTGTTAGGTACCAAACAGAGAGAAGAGGTTAAGTAGACATGCAATAAACACTTAAGTATCCGTTATTCAACCAACTTCTCCTGAATAACCGAAGGCTTTTCCTCTGCTGCCAAACCCTTTATTCTAAATTTCTTTGCTAATTTATATAAAATAGCAACTTCATCTACCTGAAAAAGCTTGGTAAATGCCAAATAAGAAAAAAACCCTGCGCCTGTTGCTATTCCGCACAGGATTACTAAGTTAATGGTTCGTGAAGTGTCCAGAACGGTTAAGTCCAGCAGTTTCATGAATAAGTACAACGAAAGCGCCATTGAAGCTCCGGACAGGGCTATTTTTGAGAAGGAAACAAACAACTTTCCGAGTTCAAATCCTCCGACTTTTCTTGATAAAAGCCAGAACATGACCGACATGTCTACAATGGAAGTAATTGAAAAGGATAAAGCTACCGACCAAACCCCCCATTTGAACCCATAGATAAAAAATAAGGATAGAAGAACATTTATAAATATCGTAACTAAACTTACTTTCACGGGTGTGATGGTGTCTTTTAAAGAATAAAAAGCCCGGGTAATTAAATAAACAGCGCTTTGTGCAAAAATGGACAAGCTGAAAAAGCCCAAGGTTCTGGCTGTTTCCAATGTTGCTTCCCAGGGGAAGTTTTCAACTCCGTAAACCAGTCTTACTAATGGAACTCTCAAGACAAGCATCATGACTCCGGCAGGTATAACAAGATACATCATTTGCAAAAACGAAGTTAAAAAAGTTTTTTTAAATTTCTCATAGGGGTCTTTAGCCTCGCCGTTTTTTTTAATATCGTCAAGATCCTCACTCTCCAGCGACAAAGTTGGAAGTGCCGCAGAAGCTATTGATATGCCGAATAAATTCACCGGAAAAAACTGCAGCTGGCTGGCAAACTTTAAAAATATTACCGATGGCGTAGAAATTAAAATTGCCAAAGAATTATTTAATGTATATAAAACATTTGCTATTAATACACTCAAAATTCGGGGCGGCATTAGTGCGCACATTTCTCTGATTCCTTTGTCTTTTAAATCCATAATAAATGTATATTTCAGGTTGATTCTTTTTAGCAGGGGAATCTGAACCGCCAAGTGGAGTGTTGCCCCCAGAACTACACCCCACGTCGGACCGTATATTCCAAATTTTGGAGATAGAAACACTATTCCTACGATCATTCCCAGGTTATAAATAATCGGCGCAATTGCAGGTATAAGAAAATATTTAAATGACTGCAAAAGGCTGGTTAGAAAGCTGCTTATTATAAGTATGAATTGACCGATGAGCATAATTCTCATTAAGCTTGCACCAAGTTGTACTTGTACCGGCGTAAATTTATTTACTGAGAGAATTTGCATTATTTGAGGGGCAAAAATATACATAACACCGCCTATGAACATAAAAAACACTACGCTTGCATTTATTATTGATGACGCGGCTTTCCACGCACCGGTTTTGTTTTTTTTGTAGATTCCGTTGAAAATAGGTATAAAAATAGTTGATAAAGCACCTATAACCAGCACTGAATAAATCAGGTTTGGAATGCGGTCAGCTGTGTAGAACACACTTAAGTCTTCGGAAACACCAAAATGGCGCGCTAAGAGCCTGCTTTTCACAAAGCCCAGTACAGCGTTTAATCCCGCCGATAAGGCTAAAACGAAAGCCGCCGACAAAATAGTATTCTGGGTTTTCATTAAGAAATCGGACTTGACCATACAATGTAGTATGTTATCATACGCCGGAGATATGCCAAATACCATGTCGGCCGCGAAGGCTCTGCGACAATCAAATAAAAAAAGACAACATAATCTTTATTGGAAAAAGAGAATTTCTGACGTAAGAAAACAAATTTCCCACCTTTTGCAGACTAAAAACCTAAACGCTGATATACTAAACAAAGAGTTATCTCTGCTGGCTAAAGCTTTAGATAAAGCTGCCAAAGAAAAAGTAATACACAAAAACAAAGCCAACAGATTAAAGTCCAGATATGCTAGAAAGATTACTGTCCAACTTAAAAAGTCTTCGGGAGAAGCTTCCAAAGAAGCCTCTGCCCCAGCAACAACTGCCGCCGCAGGAAGAAAAAAGTCAGCAAGAGCAAAGTCCTAACCTTTTAACCGATACCACCTATTTTAAAACAACTCCTTTAGAAGCCGATTTAAAAAAGCTTGAGTCCGTGGGTTTTTTACTAAAAGCCATTATTGTTTTGGACGCGGTGTTTTTTATTTTACTTATTTTAAACGTTGTAGCAGACTCTCAAATGAAGCAGGTAGCAAGTGAGGTCAGGGTTTTGGAGAAGAAATTATCGGAATATAAAGATATAGAAGGAGAGACAAAATCTTTTGTTGATAAAATAGCGGTTTATAGGCAAATGGAATCACAAAGAACAAAAGTAGGAGGGAACTTGAAGTTTATTATTAATCAAGCTAAAAACGTAGCGGATATAGACAGTCTTGTTTTGAAAGATAAAAACACTGTGACTATTGATGCTGTTGCTCCAACTCCGTTGAATTTTAATTTGTTGATCAACAATTATTTTGAAAATAAAAATATTAAACAGATAATCTTGGAATCGGCTACTTTGAGAGGACGAAATAACGATTATATGGTTTCTCTAACACTGGAGATGTAATGAAGCTGATTGAAAAGCTGACAAACACATTACAAAACGATTTAACAATAATACGCATGTTCGTTCTTTTGTTTGTGCTGAATTTAGTTGTTGTGCTGCCACTTTCTGTTAAAGCCACAAATACATTTAATAAAAGAAATGAATTGAAAAATAAATTGATCGAAATAAAAATGGATATGGAAACAAAACTTGATCAGCTTAGGCAGTCGTCCGTTGTATATAGTGAAGCACTTTCGTATAAAAATGACTTAGATATTGCGCTGCCGTCGGATAGCGACATTCAAAATTATTTAGTTTCTTTGGTGGAAACGGCCAGTGGGGTGGGGTATGTTTTAACCGATTTAAATATAAACTACAGACAAGTAGCAGGAGAAGTTTATATTAATTTAAAAATGGAGGGTGCACCTTCAAATATTGGTAATGTTATTGATGCTCTTGAATCTATGCCAAGAATTACCGAAGTTCAGGATATTACAGTTAATTTTAACAACCCCGACGATATTTTGATTGTGGTTAAAGTTTTTGTAGTGGAGGCCGACAGTTGAATATGAAGAAATTGCTTCTGGTTTTAATTACAACTTTCTTTACAGTTCTTGCAGCATTGTACTCCTCCTGGCTTGATATTGAGGAGTCGGATTACATTTTGGAAAAAACACTTGCAATCTCCCAGCCGTTTAATGATAGAATAGATATAGAC
>CAZEAL010000149.1:0-3966 GCA_964510265.1 uncultured Candidatus Saccharibacteria bacterium | reverse complement strand
AGTATATAAAGGTTTGGTTTAGAAATTATGTCTTTAGAGTTAATAGTTCTGATATTAATAATTTCTTTATGTTTAGTTCTAGTATTTATAAATTTTGAGCTATCACTCTATTTACTCATTATATTGTCAGTTTTACTCCATAAGGAATTATTCAGTATTTATCAATGGGATTTACTCCCGATCAGATTTCTGATGATTTCTTATGTAGTTCTGGCTTCATATAAACTATTAGTTCTGTTGATTAGATTAATAAAAGATAGCGGATTAAAAGAAATATTTAAGGAATTAAAACACCCATTGATTGTTTCGCTTCTGCTTCTATGGCTTATCCGAGGAGTATCAATTATTTTTACTAAAAACCTTAGAGCCAGTTTAATGCTTTATTTATTTTTTACGGCGGTTGCTGTTTTTGGAGTTTTATTTATTAAATATTTAAATGGTAATAAAGAGAAAATATTACGACTGATTAAAGCATATTTGTGGGTAGTATTTGTTCTGTGTTTGTTTGGTTTCGTTCAGTTTTATTTATATACCCAGCATAAAGTAATTATCGGAGCTTTGTGGAATGTGCCTGATAATCTTCCCAGAATAGGGTCTATTTTCTGGGATGTAAACCATTTTGGAGCTTTGCTGGCAGCTCTAATTCCTGTTGCCGGAGTATTATTTTTAGTATCCAAGACGTTGAAACAAAAGTCTGTTTACTTAATGATTGCTGCTCCGGCGCTGGTAATTTTGTTATTGACCAATTCCAGATCAGCTTGGATTTTAGCATTTGTGTCTTTTATAACATTTATTTCTATCTTATTTATTAGGAAATTTGGGGTTAAAGGTATTTTAACTGTTTTTGCAGCCTTGATTCTTATTTCAATTCCCTTATTAATCGAATATAGTAACAGAGCTAGCCCTTTCAGAGCCAGAGTTAAACAGTATTTACATTACAGAATGGATTCTTTTGATTCACATTTGTTATTACTACAGGGGACATTCCAGATTTTCGAAAATTATCCGGTTTTAGGTGGTGGCTACGGAAGTTTTTTTGAGCATTTCAGTAAAACTAAAATAGCACCCGTATATTTTGGAAGAGATCCTGCAGCCCTCAATACCAGGGTTCCGGCTCATACTATATGGGGTGAAGCTTTGGCGGAAACCGGATATGCCGGTTTATCAGCCCTTGTATTATTTCTTAGTTTAGGTTTATTGCCATTGTTGTATGTTTCTTTAAAAAGTCCGGATAAAGAAAATTATTTAATTTCAGGCGCTATGTTTTCAGCTTTAATTGGTTGGCTGGTAGCTGGAATATTTTATTCTTACAATTCAGAGTTCTTTTGGATATTAACTTTTTTGTATTTTTCGTTCGGATATTCGGTATTACCAAAAGATAAATCGATAAAGGAAGTAGTAGTATTTTTTGTTTCGTCCAACAAGTTTATTGTATTGTTTTTGTGTTTTATTAGTGCAATATTGATTTTTGTTTCTTTGGGAAATAATCATCTAATTCCGTGGGATGAAGCTATATACGCGAAAATTTCCAAAAATATGGTAATTTCGGGTGACTATATAGTTCAGAGATGGGTACCGAATGAAGTCTGGTATGAAAAACCCCCTCTTTACATGTGGTTTACTGCGGCGTTTATGAATGTAATAGGATTCGGAAGTTTAGCTGCTCGCCTCCCTTCAGCTTTATTTGGATTTGCTACTGTTTTGCTGGTGTACAAAATGGGTAAATATATGTACGGTAAAACGGCCGGTTTAATTTCGGCTTTTGTTTTGTTAACTACGACTCAATTTTTATATTATTCAAGATCCGCAATGTTAGATGTTACTACTACCTTTTTTATCACAGCCGCATTATTTTGTTATTGGATTTCAAAACATAACAGAAAGGTGTTTTGGCCGATAATAAGCGGAATTTTCATTGGGTTTGCAGTTATGACAAAGGGGGTTATCGGATTACTTCCATTTGGTGTAGTGGTACTTTATGAACTTTATTTGTTTATAATAGGAGATTCAAGTTCATTGTTAAGGTCGCTGCGTAATATTGTGCTAACGTTGGTTTCTTCAGTTATTGTGTTTTTGCCATGGCATGTAAAAATGTATGGATTATTCGGTGATTTATTTATAAACAAATACATTGTCTACCATGTATTAGATAGAGCTACTTCAGCAATTGAGGATAAAGGCAGACCATTTTGGTGGTACATAATTGTTGTAAAAGTCAGTATGCGAGTGTGGTTTTTAGCATTACTCGCAGCTCTTCCTGCTTCTATTATTACAATTATTAAAAGTTTTTCCATTAAAAGGAAAATGGCCAATTTTAAAAATAAAGTGTTTTTGTTAATTTGGCTGACATTTATATTTATGTTTTTCTCGGTTTCCACGTCTAAACTTGTTTGGTATATTGTACCTTTATATCCAGTAGCTTCTTTAATTGTCGGAAGTTTTATCTCAAAAGCTATTACTTGGATTGGCTCGAAAATAAGATTTATAGATTTATTTTCTTTTAGAGTTTTATCAATGTATTTACTCGTTAGTTTTGGGCTTTTATATTTACTGCGCAATAAAGAATTGGTTTATACCGGAGATTTAACCGGATCACAAGCGCGATTGATTCAACTTAAAGATGAAAAATTTGGAACAGATGAAATAGTGTATATGGATAAAATAGAACAGCCTTTGGCTTTATATTATACTGAAGGACCGTTTGAGCTGCTGGAGTACAGTAATTTAAAGTTTAAGATTTTATGGCATGACGGGATTTCCAGTTTTATCTTTATTACTAAAGAGAGTAGGTTTGATTCATTAGCTGAACAGTATCCAAATATTAAATTAGAGATGAAAGATGGAGACTGGGTTCTTGGATACATTCAGGTTAAAAAAAATAAATGAGACTAAACTAGCTTTTTTCTAAAGATCAAGTAGACAGTAATAATCAAAGAGACTACTGATGCACTTAAATTAGATAATGCAATTCCTGTTAATTTTAAATGCGGTGCTGTGAAGAGAACTATTAATATGAATCCTCCCAGTTTAACGAGAGTAATAATTAATAGTTCGGGAGTTCTGTTTTCTATAAAGAAGTAATCTCTCATAAATGAGTATATAGCTGTTATTGCACTGGAAAATATAAGCAGATCAAGTATTTTAATCGATTGATCAAATTTTCCTTCAAAAAATATATTTATAAAAATCTGAAAAAATACCGTTGTAAATACTGCTAGCATAAAAACTATTAGTGAGATTATTAAAGTTTCATTGAAATCATATTTTAAATTATCACGCTTTCTGGCTGCATTTTTCGGAAGAAGGACTGTAAAGATTGAAAGAGAAATAAGTGAGAAAACATTTGAAATCTTATCTGCAAGGGAATATATCCCGACATCCGAAAAGCTTCCGGTTATTTTGGCGATGCTGTTAGATATTGCAGACCACCCGTCATTTATTAATAGAGATATTCCGGCGGGTATGCTTTTTTTAATAAGATTAAAAGCGTCTTTACTTTTAATATTAATTTTTTTAACTTCTTTAATTAAATCTTTATAAAATATCAAACAGGCAAATATTGAAATTGAAAATATTCCGAATGCCTGCGTAAAACTTAGTGTTAATAATTTTAAGAATATTAATAATGAAAACACGCCTTTAATGAGTGCCGGGACAGTATTAATTAATATTATTTTTGTATATTTTTCGTTTTTTTGAAAAATAGCAAAAAATGTAAAGTTGAATCCATAAGCTATTAAACCAAATATAAAAAGTGTAATAGTTTTTAAATCGAGCAATCCGAATAGAAATAATACTACATAAGATACTGGAATGGTGATAACAAAAAGGAATAATTTCACTCCGAAAAATATTTCGTTTAAATCCTCTTTTTTAGCAATTGTATTTGCAACATAGATAGAATTAGTACCGAAGTCTATAATTTTAGCAATTATTACTAAAAGGCTTGTCAGTAATGCGTATTTC
>CAZEAL010000148.1:0-3511 GCA_964510265.1 uncultured Candidatus Saccharibacteria bacterium | reverse complement strand
ATCCCGGCCATATTTTGTTCGGCCACGCCTACCTGGATAAATCTGTCAGGGAATTCTTTTTGAAATAAATCGCTTTTTGTGGATTTGGATAAATCTGCTGTCAGCACGACAATATTACTGTTCTCTTTTCCTACATCTAATAGCCCAACACCATATCCGTCTTTTATTGGCATTTTCTCGCAGTCCGATTCGTGCAGACGCGGGTTGAGTTTCAAAGCAGAGTTTAGTTGCATTCCTGAGTTTCTTTTACAGTTTCAAATTCAATTTTGCTGTCGGTTTTACCAATTGCAACTAAGTCTACGGGCGCGTTGGGATCTATATCATAAGTACAGGTGTCGCCCGGCTTATATTGTCTAATGGAAACTTTAAGTGTGTTTAAATCTTTGTCTATATAAACTTTTTTAACCTTTAAATCGTTTCCCTCGGTTTCTTCTGTTTCGGAACTTACTCCAAGTAAATATTCATTTTCGAAATCTATTTTTTCTCCCAAAGCCAAGTTACCGCTTGGGTCCGAGTTTCTAAGAAATGTTTCCAGTTCTTTCTGGCTTTTTATAACAACTCTTTGTTTAGTCAATGGTTCTTTTGTCCAAACGGTAGTCGGAAATCCTTCCAGCCTTCTTACTTCTAAAGTGTTATCGTTTCTCATCCAGGGAAGTTTCACTTCTCCTTCAATTAATAAAAATCCCGCACCAAATATTAAAATCAATATCAAAATGATAGGTAAAAAGCTCATGCTTAATAATTTTTGTTCATTCTTACTCATACTCACTCCTTATTCGGCCTTCAAGCGTCCTCAGCTGTTTCAAAGCCTCTTCGGCTTGTTCTTGTGAGGGGGGCTTTCCGTGCCATTCAAATTTATACTGCATAAAATCTACACCCTTGCCTGGTATGGTATGTGCAATTATAACAGTTGGACGTTGAGAAATCGTCTTAGCCATATTGCAGGAATTTATAACTTCTTCGATGTTGTGTCCGTCTATTTCAATTACATACCAGTTGAACGCCTCCAGTTTTTCTCTCAGAGGTTCCAAAGGCATTACATCTTCGGTGTACCCGTCTATTTGAATATTATTTCTATCGATGATCCAAGTCAAATTTGTTACGCGTTTGTTCCCGGCAAACATTGCAGCTTCCCACGTTTGACCTTCGTCTAGTTCGCCGTCGCTTCCCATGCAATATATTCTATAAGATTTATTATCCATTTTTGCGGCGATGGCCATACCTATTGCTTGAGACAATCCCTGTCCCAAAGGTCCTCCGTTATTTTCTATTCCGGGAAGAGTTCCGAGATGCGGATGTCCTTGTAAATCGGATCCGGTTTTTCTTAAAGTTTTTAGTTTCTCTCTTGAAAAGAAACCGCGGTGGGCGAGGGTCGCATATAAAATCGGGCAAATGTGTCCGCTCGAAAGTACCAGTCTGTCTCTTTCAGGTTTTGCGGGATCTTGAGGGTCTATATTTAAAATGTCCCAGTAAAGAGCTGCAAAAATATCGGCGGTTCCAAGTGGTCCCGCGCTGTGCCCAGATTTTGCTTCCAGTAGCATTTTCACAACAGATTGTCGGAGTTCATACGCGGTTTCTTCTATACGCTCGATTTTATGGGTATGATGCTTGCGGTTTTTATATGTGGGCATTGAAATACAGTATAAAAGTTTTAGCTGTGTTTCTCAACTGTGGATTGTGTTTGACCCTATAATTTGTGGGGTTATAATGGGTGCAAATCAGCGTAAGAAGGAGAAAAATGAGCAATAAGCACTGTACTTGCACAAGGTGCCCGAACTGCGGACACCTTCGGGAGGATCAGCAGGGGTGCAATGTATGTACCGGCACTGGCCCGGCGCCAGGCATGATTTATGATCTGAACTGCCCGATTCACGGTACCCCTGTTCCACCCCCATCCTCGCAGTAACCGTATCGGAAGGCACATTTTCCGGCGTGAGATTTGTTTTTCTGACGCCGGAGAGTCTTTTAATTGTGTAAAATATGTTTATATGGGATTTTTTGCTAAACTTCACATTTTGTGGATAGCGCTTGTTGTTATATCTTTAAGTTTTTTTACTTACTTAAGAACCTTTTTATTTTCCGACGAACTCATTATTCCGGTGCTGGGTGTAGAAGCGAAAGCTATTTCTGCAAATATGGTGCCGTCTCCAGTTGTGAAAGTTGGGCAACCTAAAAAGGAGTGGACGCTGGAAAATATATTTGAAAACCAAACTAATGCTGTCGCCGACATTGTATCTAGTGAAACTACTGATCGCATAGTTTTAATTACAACGGGTGATGTAATTCCCGCGAGGACGGTAAATCATATAAGCACTAATAAAAATAATTTTAAATGGGCGTTCGAAAATATTTTCCCGTTATTAAAGAGCGCTGATATAACATTTATAAATATGGAAGCGCCTCTTATTAAAAATTGTCCCTTAACCGATGAGGGCTTCATATTCTGCGGAGATGAGAGACATTCGGAAGGGCTTTTATATTCCGGTGTCGATATTGTTAATTATGCCAATAACCATATGAGCAATTATGGTATTGAAGGTATAGATAATACAAAAAATCTGCTGGATTCGGTCGGAATATTATCGGTTGGTTTGAGCTCCGGTCCGGTTTATAAAACTGTAAAGGGTGTTTCCTTTGCTTTTCTGGCATATAACTCGCTGGGGGTTCCGGAGCCTTTGTTGTCATACGCAGATAAAGAAAAAATGAAAAGAGAAATAAGCGCGGTCGACAATGCCGCCGATGTAGTGGTTGTGGGCATGCAGTGGGGTGAAGAATATACCACGCAGATCACTTCTTTGCAGAAGGAACTGGCGCACTTGGCGGTAGACAGCGGCGCGGATTTGGTAATAGGCAACCATCCGCATTGGATACAACCGGCTGAAATATATAAAAACGGAGTGATTTTATACGCTCACGGGAATTTAATATTTGACCAGATGTGGTCTCTGGAAACAAGGCAGGGCATTATAGCTGAGTTTATTTTTAAGGGAAAAGAATTGGCGGATGTAGTATTTATTCCTGTTTTAATAGAAGGCTACGGACAACCTCGGATTCTTGAAGGACCTGAGCGCGAAAAAATATTGAATAAATTTTACGAAGACTCCCGTGAATTTAAACTCTCAATGTAATCCAGAACTTCCCGGGGGTTTGTGCATATTTTCAGAAGTTCAACTTCACCAGGTCTTAGCTTCATATGTTTTTGAAATGATTTTATTAATTCTTCCCAAAAAGCGCCGTATAAAATTATCGGCTTGTTATCACCCTCGTGTATTCTGGAGCTGGCCCACGTCATTCCGAATTCGCTGATGGTTCCGGTTGCCCCATTAAAAAGAATGTGCAGATCGGTGTTTTGAAGCATTACTTTAGTTCTGT
The DNA here is from genome assembly GCA_964510265.1 of uncultured Candidatus Saccharibacteria bacterium. GTDB lineage: Bacteria > Patescibacteriota > WWE3 > UBA101185 > UBA10185 > 2-02-FULL-38-14. The sequence goes on along the minus strand of CAZEAL010000148.1, from coordinate 139 downwards.
CAAAATAATCGAGAGTGTATACTTCTTCGTCAAAATGATTATCTTTGTCAACCCCCTCGTAATTTTTTTTAGGTTTGTTGGGATGATATGTGACTGCCAAAACTTTTCCTCCTCCGTCGTGGGCTCCGTTTGTTGCCGC
>CAZEAL010000147.1:0-1985 GCA_964510265.1 uncultured Candidatus Saccharibacteria bacterium | reverse complement strand
GGGTAAAAAAAAGGTAGCACCAGAAGAAGTTTAATTTGCTTTTGTGGGTTCATGTTACTAATTATAGCAATAACATAGAATTTCAAGTTTTTTAATGCTTTTCAACTTGTTTCTCGTGATGGTAATTTCCGGATATAGGATAAACGCTCGATAACCCTATAGTATTGACAAGGCTGCAACTATAAGATATAATGCTAATATATTTAATTAATAGGCCTGAAATAGGGCTTCATTATAAGCTTTTCTCTGCCTAGAAAAGGTTAATAGATATGACTAAAACTGCTAAAAAGTTAATATTGTCTATTGTCTCTTTAGGCCTATTATCTATGGTAGGTCCGGGAAATGTATATGCTGCAGGGGACTGTGAAGAGACATACGGTGGTGGAGAGACTTGTATTATTAATAAGTCTTTCAGAATAGAAAAAAAGGTTAGAAAAGACGATGGCGATGATTGGGAAGATAAAGTTACAGGTGTAGAGGAAGATGAAGTAATAGAATTTAGGATCAGAATTAAGAACACAGGTGAGTTAGAAACCGATGATATGAAAATGGAAGATTTCTTACCTGATGAGCTTATAAGAGTAGGTGGAGACGGTTTAACTGAGGAATGGGATAACTTCGAACCAGGTGAGACCAAAGAGTTTATTATTAAAGTCAAAATAGATAGTGATGAGTTTGACAGAACTAACTTTGACAAGTGTGTAGTTAACAAAGCCGAAGTTAGATATAAAGATAAATTCGAAGGTTCTGACACCGCTACTGTCTGTTACGGACAGGGTGAGATATCTGAACTTCCTGAAACAGGATTCGACACTTTGACTGTATTGACAGCCCTTGGATTAGGTTCCATGGCTTTAGGTATAGTTATAAGGAAGAACGCCAAGTAACATAGTCAATTAGTTTTGAGGCCTGCCCGAAAAGCAGGCCTCTTGTATATTGGTTTCGGCCGGGGATAGAATGGTTGGGTTTGGTTACCCTTACGCGACCATTCTGTTTCCGGCCTAAGCTTTTTTAGGCTTGAATACCCGGATATAATAGTAATGAATATGCTTAATTTTACATACGAAAACAAAAAAACACTCAAAATTGTCTGGGGGCTCTCCTTAGTATCATTAATTCTGATTATAATATCAACATATGTAGGATTTACCGATAAAAAAACGGCGGAGAGGCAGGCAGCAGGGGTAGCAGCCGCCGAATCTCAAAGAGTGTCGGTGTTTGCCGAAGAGCTTAAACCTATATTTACTAATCCCAAAAGACTCCAGATAGACAGCGTAAAAATAGATATTGCTCTGGGTCCGGTCAGTGTGTCCGAGGACGGATCCCTAGATGTTCCGAAAAACTGGAATGAGGGGGGCTGGTATAGAAAGGCTTCCAAGCCGGGCGAAGAAGGAAATTTAATTATTAACGCCCATTACGACGACAATTATGGGCGACCCGCGGCTTTTTGGTCTTTAAACAAAGTTAAGGAGGGAGAGTTAGTAAAAGTTATTGATGCTTTTGGGAAATCATACACATACAAAATTACCGAAGTATTTTATTTGGATATAAAAGACCCAAACAGACTGGATATATTCGACAGCATTGACGGAAAATCTCATATAACATTGATAACTTGCGGGGGAGTGTGGGATCCCAGATACGGAACATACAATAAGCGCTTTGTGGTTAAAGGTGATTTATACGTTCCCGGAGAATATGCCGATATTGATGGTGAAGCAGAAGATGATGGACTTGATATGGGTGAGGGAAATACCCAATCAAACGAGAGTTAAACAAAGTAAGATAAAAAAACGAGAACTTAAGGAAGTACCCCAAAATTGCGCCTCATCCAATTTTTAATTGTTAAGGCCTATGGAATGATATAGTTGAAAATTAATTCCGGGAGTGCTAAAGTGTATATGTCTAGAGTTTCGAACTACTCCATGTTTTTATGTTTCAATGATTCTTTTTAAATGAAGCGTTATTAGATATCTAAGGTAAAT
>CAZEAL010000146.1:0-2479 GCA_964510265.1 uncultured Candidatus Saccharibacteria bacterium | reverse complement strand
CTTGTATTTCTCACGAATCAAGTGCGAGCAAGTTTGAAGGTAAGCTTAAACCTTCGAGTGAACATTCTTTCCGCCTTTTATCTTTTGAATGCGTTTCCAACCTTTTTTGTATGGATGAAATAGAATTAAAAAACGCCCCAAAAACTATAGCCCTTGGTATTATTTTTAATGATAACGGGGAAGTATTGATGATAAAAAGAAATCCCAAAGATCAGGACGATCATTTAGGTGGCCACAAATTAAGCTGGGTTTTCCCAGGTGGGGTTGTTGAATTTGCCGAATCCTCTCCCGAAGCGGTAGTAAGGGAAGTGCGTAACGAAACAGGTTATATTGTGGGTGCATATGACTTAATCAATCAAAGATTGTACCCGGGGTCTAATGTTTATATTAACTATATAGCCTGCAAATTACTTTCCGAAGCCCAATTTGAAATTACCGACGTTCATGAGGTAGAGGAAGTAAAATGGGTGAAACCTGAAGAGATTAAGAGTCTAATTACTTCCGACCTGGATGAAGCTTTGGCCAATTACCTGGGGATTTTGAACTGAACTGTATGTATAACGGTGGGTGATCTTTGAGGAAGATTGGGGCTTCTTTTCTACCCAGGACTTTTCACTTTTTGTAATATTTAAGTTGGCCTAAAAATAACGCAATAGAAAAAAGGACAGTTAAAAACATTACTGAACTTTCGGTAAAAAAGAATCCTAAATCAATTAGTCCTTGATTTAAAGATAGTCTCATCAAAAATCCAATACAAAAAAATGATAATGGCAAAATAAAATAGACTGATAATTTCATACTCACATTAAATTTTCTAAATGTCCAAAGTATAAAAAAAGAATAAGTTGCTAATGTAACTAAAATAATTAATGTCTGCACGATTAACATTAGTTGGATTGTAAATTTTATATATTATTAAACAAGGGGGAACTTCTGGTGGGCGGTCATGGAATCGAACCATGGACCTCTTCCTTATCAGAGAAGCGCTCTAACCAACTGAGCTAACCGCCCAAACAGCTTTCCTGTTTTGCAATATTACCACAATGATTATTTATATTGAACTCTGTCTGCGTAGAATTCGTCGCAGGGCCGCGGCTTAATCCACCAAACTCACATTAACTTTAATTCTTTTCTTATAAGTGTTTTTGCGCGCGAAGTTTTAGCAGTTTTTAACCAGTCTGCACTGGGTTTTTTGTTTTTGGCCGTTTTGATTTTAATGTAATCGCCGTCGTTGACTACATAGTCAAGCTTTTCTATTTTCCCGTTCACATAAGCCCCCGAACACCTGTTTCCTATATCCGAATGCACGGCATAAGCAAAATCTATTACAGTTGAGCTTTTAGGAAGTTCAATAATATCTCCTTTTGGCGTGAATACGTAGACATTTTTGCCGAATGGTGTTTGCAGGGTGTACGATTTTATAGATTTTTCCACGCGCCAGTAATTCAAATTTTTAAACCACAGAGGATCCTTGTTTGTGTATTTCATAAACTGTTTGGAACTACTATCACCGGTTCTGTAAAAAATCCGGTGAAGATCCATATTTGCCGTGTACATCTCAAAAGTTTTTATTTGTACTTCTACAAGAAAATCTTTTTTTATATAGAAAACATTGTGTATTGCTCTATATCCTAATTCTCTTGGTCTGTTAATATAATCGTCTCTTTCTTCAGGGATGTTTTCCCATAGTTCATCCAAAATACCTTCAACCTTATAACATTCTTCAGTAGTATCAACTATAATGCTCATCCCGATTAAATCGTGAATGCCTTCATAATTTTTTCCTACATATTTACCAATTGTCTTGTAATATAAGGCCTTTCTATATATTCCGTATAAATGTTTTACTCGATAGTTTATTTTTGCGTGTATATCCGACTCATTTAGTATAGAACCCAGAAATTTGACAGTATCTTTCATAACCGGTTCTGTGTCTTCCAGACGTTTGGCTACAATTTTGCCTGTTCTGTAATATTCTCCCGGTAATAATATTTTGAAAGCTCTGTCTTCTAAATCCGTGACTATTTTAGAGAGTCCAAGTATACGCGCTATCGGGGCGTATAAATATAAACATTTATTGGCTACGTCTATTCTGATGTTTTTTTCCAACAGGTATGCGGTATCCAAATTATCGATTCTGTCCGCGAACCTGATAACAAGCGGTCTAATATCTTTGGTCAAATTCAAATAGGCTTGAATGATGAATTTTTCATTAAACCCTGTAGTTGTGGTTTTTTCTAATTTAATATTGGAAATAAAGTCATACTTTTTTGTTATTTCCGATACTTCTTTTCCGAACTTTGCTTCAAATTTTTCGCGGTCTTTTTCAATGTATTTGTAAGCGTGATGGAGTAAAGAAGCTATTAGTGTGTTCTGGTCATTTATGCCGTATTTGATTAATAATTTGTAAACTCTAATGCAATGGTCAGCATAAGTATCACCGGCCAGTCTTTTGTCTTCGGCGTGTATTATTTGTGTT
>CAZEAL010000145.1:0-3399 GCA_964510265.1 uncultured Candidatus Saccharibacteria bacterium | reverse complement strand
CGTTTCCTTTGAATAGTTTCCTGAAAAGGAAGGAACTCTCCGGTTTTTTTATCAAAACCTATAGCTTCGCCGTCCAAAATAATGGAATCGGCTGTTATTTACCTGTCTGCCGCTTCTATAATATCCGGATATTGATGAGTTGTTTCTTCCAGGTTTCTGGTGAAGGTTTTTATAAGTATTTTACCGCCCTCGCGGCCAAACAAGGCGCTTTGTTCAGCACCTTTACTCTTTGGCTTTATTTTCCTGTTCATATGAAGCTGAACTCTTGTTCCGTCGAATTTAAATTCTGCCCACACACGACCCATTTTTTCTATCACTTCTTTAGGGTCTGACAACCTTTGACATCGTTGCGCAAGTATAGGAACACCGGGTTCCACTTTTATTTTTTCCATGCCCTTAAGGCCTTCTTTCTTAATTATTTTTGTTACAAAGCCAATGTCGGGGTGGATGCTGTATCTGTTTTCTATTTGCCCGGATGCTGTTTTATCTCCCAGAAGTTGAGCTAATGCTTCAATTATTGTTAATTCGGTGAATCCCAGCCTGATGGTTCCCAGTATTATTCTTACCACGTATTTTGCCGAGAGGGGATCAAGTTTTTTGACCAGTTCCGCCGACATTTTTGTTTTTAGATCCTGTGAACCCGACCCTGTAACATTGGCAATTTCTGACAGGCTTTCATAAACATCGTTTAATTCCGGATTTTGGCTCTTTTTTGTTTTGGATATTTCGAACGCAACGTCCCCCAAATCTCCCGACTTGGCATAATTGCTTTCTATAGCCTTTTTTTCTTTCTTAAAAGCCGTCTCAAGAATTCTTATCATCATTTTTTCAGCGATGTTAAACTTTGGGTTTTCGTAGATAGCTTTTAAGTATCCGAGAGAGAGATAAACGCCTTTATCGGCTTCTTCCTGATCTAAGTTTTTTATTAAGTCGGTTAGTATAGAGGTTATTTCAAGCCTTTTGGGGGTTGATTCGAGTCTTTCGAGGTATTTTGCGAAATCTTTGAATTTCATATGCTTAGAATACTACAATTTTGGTTCTTTTATCCATGTTAGGTCAATTCATATCTGGAGGACTTGGTGCTGCCGGTTTTTACCACTATTCCTTGATTTAATAAAGCTTTAAGGTCTCTTAAAATTGAATCTTCAGATACGTAGGGAAATAGCTTGGGGAAGTCTTTATTCTGCAATATTCCGTAATCCTGCAAATGTTCTATTATTCTTTCTTGCCGCGGCGTCAACTTTATTCTTCCCGATGCTTTGGCCAATTTTGTGTCTCTGGCAAGAAGCAGTATTTTTTCTTTGGCGTTTAATATTTCGTGCGCGATCTCTTCCGCGAAATATTCCAGCCAAAGGCTGTAGTCCGGGTCATTTCCGATGGTAGAGTATAAGCATTGATCATAAGTCTTTTTTGTGTCTAAGTAGCGTGATTCAAGGCTGATGTAGTTGTGAAAAACATAGCCGATATTATTCAGGATGGTTCTTACTGTTATGTCGGCTACTATATTATTTCCGGAATCAAAAGGCTGTATGTTTTCTATCCGGGCTTTTATTATTCCCGCGACTATGATGGGATGGGTTTCTTTCGCGTACAAACTGTAATACCAGTCAAATAATTCTGTTACTTCCGCCAGGATTTCTTCGGGCAAAGCAGCTTCAACCAATTTTTTGCTTCTAAAAGCGCTGAGCGGGACACTGTCCTTGTTCAAATTGCTTTTTCCGTGAAAAACCAGGTGGTGAAAGAATCTTAGGCTTTCTTCATCTAGTTCTTTACGCATCGTTTCCTCGCTACTGCTGTTGCTTACATAGTCCAGACATGCCACCAGGTTGATTATTTCTTTCGGAGTGCCGTTTTCAAGTCCGTCTATATATTTTTTTACAAGTTCGGGGCTGGCGTTTAAACGCAAAGTTTTGAGGTTTGCGGCCACTGTTTTGGTTTTTGCCTCCTTTTCTATTTGTTTCTGCCAGGTAGGGAGTATCGTTGTGCTTTCGATCACGCCTCTACAGTGTTCAATTGTAGCGATACTACTAAGTGTTTTGTTTGTAATAGTGAACTTAGGAAGAAACATAATGCAATTAATTCTTGCATATTTCCCGCAAAGGTCAAAGGTTTATAACAAAGGCGTTTTTAACGGGCAGTTCTGTGGTTGTTATTATGGTTTGCTGCTTTGGAGCCATACTGATAAGTATCTCTCTGTGTTTTTTGTCTAATTCTGAAAATATATCGTCCAAAAGAAGAACCGGTGTTTCCTTAGTTTTTTCTTCTATGTAGTCTGTTTCGCACATCTTTAAAGCTACCAGAACGGTTCTTTGTTGTCCCCTGGATCCGAAATCAGATAAACGATAATTGTTGTACTCAATAATGAAATCATCCTTGTGAGGGCCGATTAAAGTGGACTTGGCGGCAATTTCTTTGTTCCTGTATTCGTCGAATCTGTCTTTGGTTATTAAGCTTTTTTTATATTTGATTTCGATTTCCGAGTATCCGCTGTTAAGGGTTCTACCATATCCTTTAGAATTCTTGTTAAGGAAACTTAACAGCTCAGAGCGCATTTTATGTATATCGGATCCGGTCTGTTCTAAAATATTTTCCCAATAACCCAGTTGATCATAGCCTTTTCGTTCTTCTCTGATGCGTTCCAAAAGTTTATTCCTTTGTTTTAGTGCTTTTGTGTAGTTGTTATGAATACGTTTGTAAGTTTTGTCTATTTGAAAAAGGATCGAATCTATGTATTTTCTTCTTTCAGCGGGTGAGCCGGTTATTACGTCGATATTTTGAGGGGTAAATAATACGCTTTTAAATATTCCGGCAAAACCGAATATGCTTTTAGGTACCCCGTTTACTTTTACTTTTTTAGTCGATGTGTGACTTTCATCTTTAGTATCTTCTTTGGGAGAGTAATACATAAGGTCGTCGTGACTGCGGCCGGACTCCCTTCTGGAAACTTGAAGTTCCAAATCATACTTCTCATCGCTGGTTTTAATTGAGGCCTTAATTGTTGAGAATTTAGCGGGGTAGTTTATAACGTCGCTGTCGTATCTGGCTCTGAATGATTTGGAAGTTGACAACATATGCAGGGCTTCTAAGATGTTGGTTTTTCCTACTCCGTTGTCTCCGATTATGAATGTAGTGGCGGGGTCGATTTCCAGACTCAAATTTTTGTGATTTCGGAAATTGCTTAACTTAAGCTTGTTTACTATCATAGCATCCGAGGTTTGTTCGCTGTTTCTAGAAGAATCTGGCAGAATGAACAAAAATATGTACCTCTTCCGTTTATCTTTTTAACCGATATCTTATTGTTGCAGTTAATACAGGTTTTTTTCCCGTATATTCTAAAATAGTTCTGATGTGTCCCGGGCTTTCCGAGCGCGTCTACATACATTGCATCTTCCAAGGTGG
>CAZEAL010000144.1:0-3830 GCA_964510265.1 uncultured Candidatus Saccharibacteria bacterium | reverse complement strand
TTGGTCCATGAAACTTCTTCCGGAAAAACTGTAAAGGGAATTGATTTACGATATGATAAAGTAATAGTATCATATTAGTAGCTTTAGCCTCTGTACATCGGTGAGGGGGAAGATATAATTTTTATTATGCCCAAAGAAAAGTTTATAACAAGTATTGACATAGGCTCTACAAAAATAAGTTCAGCAGTAGCCGCGATTACAGATAATAAAGTTTCTATAATTGGAGTTTCGGGTAGCGTTCCATCTAAAGGAATAAGCAGAGGAAATGTTGTAGATATTGATGCGGCTGTAGAATCCATTTCCTCAAGTTTGGAAAGAGCGGAAAGAATGGCCGGTGTGTCAATTTCTTCTGCCTTGGTTACAATTAACGGAACTCATATTGAAACCCAGAATTCTCATGGAGTGGTAGCAGTGTCCCATCAAGGTACCGAAATATCGACTGATGATGTTATAAGAGTTACAGAAGCAGCCCAAGCGGTGTCTATTCCATCATCAAGAGAAATTATTCACGTAATACCAAGAGATTTTATGGTAGACTCCCAGACCGGAATAAAAGATCCTATAGGAATGTCAGGTGTGCGTTTGGAAGTTGAAACTAATATCATACATGGTTCTTCTACTGCTATGAAAAACTTAGTTAAGTGTGTTTCCCAAGTAGGAATTCAGGTTGATGAACTTGTTTACACCGGTATAGCTTCTGCCGAATCGGTACTTACCGATACAGAGAAAGAGTTAGGTACGGTATTGGTAGATATTGGAGGGGGAACTACTTCTATTGTGGCATTTCTGGAGGGAAGTCCAATTTATTCACGGGTCCTTCCTATAGGTGCAAGATACATAACAAACGATCTTGCGATTGGTTTAAGAACAAGATTGGAAGATGCGGAGAAAATCAAAATAAAATTGAGTAACGAAAAACAAGAGATGTTTATTCAAACCGCAGTTTTAACAAACGGAGATCGTAAAAAGATGGAAGAATTTGATGTCTCTGAATTTGGTTTGGAAACAGATACCGTTCCAAAAAAATTATTATACGAAATAATTGATGCACGACTTAATGAGATATTTAGATTAATTGTGTTGGAAATAAATAAGGCTAATTTGCAAGGTAAATTGCCTGCCGGATTAGTTGTAACAGGAGGTGGGGCATTAACCGCAGGAATTGAGAGAGTTGCCAAAGTTGTAATGAAAATGCCAGTACGCGTTGGCTATCCAAAAGGAGTTACTGGATTAATAGATGAAATACAAGGTCCTGCATATTCTGCAACAGTTGGCGGAATATTATATGGAGTCGGAAAAATGAAAAGTAACACGATATTGTCTTTTGACACCGGACGAGGTAAGATGAATTCAGTATTTAGTAAGATTATTGAAAAATTAAAATCATTTCTGCCCTAAAAATAGATTTATAAAGTTTTTCTTTCCGAACGAAAGTGAGGAAAAAGTGCTATCATCAAATTTAGTGTATGATAGTAATATTTTCTAAGCTTTAACTCTGCGAGTTAGAGGCTTAAATCCATAGTCTTATGCTAGTAAAACCTGAGATTGAGAGATTTGCAAAAATTAGAGTAGTAGGAGTCGGTGGTGCCGGATGTAACGTTATCAATACAATGATAAATTCCGGTCAAATATCGGGCGTAGAATTTATTGCTGTTAATACTGATGCGCAAGCGCTGTCTATAAACAAAGCTTTTGTTAAAATTCCTATAGGACAGGATATAACTAACGGATTAGGAGCGGGATCTGATCCGAATATAGGTAAAAAGGCCGCTGAAGAGTCTCTGGAGATTCTACAATCAAATCTGGAAGGATCAGATATGATTTTCGTTACGGCTGGGATGGGCGGCGGTACAGGTACTGGCGCTTCCCCCACAATAGCACGTTTAGCGAGAGAATTAGGGGCGTTGACAGTTGGAGTTGTCACAAAGCCTTTTAAGTTCGAAGGATCTCAAAGGATGGCCAATGCTGAAAGAGGAATTGAGGATCTTAAGAAGGAAGTAGACGCTTTAATAGTTATTCCAAATCAAAAATTACTTGAAATAGCTGATGAAAAAATGACTGTGATGGATGCATTTCGAGTTTCGGATAGCGTTCTGAATCAGGGAGTTCAAGGTATTTCGGATTTAATTGTTATGCCTGGGTTAATAAATGTTGACTTTGCGGATGTACGTGCAGTTATGAAAGATGCGGGTTCTGCTTTAATGGGTATCGGAATCGGGAGCGGTGAGGGAAGAGCTGCAACAGCCGCAAAAGCAGCAGTGTCATCTCCTTTGCTTGAAATTTCAATCGAAGGCGCTACAGGTATATTGTTTAATGTTATCGGCGGTTCTGATCTAACGATGAGAGAAGTTGATGAGGCTGCTGAAATAATTAGGGGTTTGGCGAGTCCAGATGCAAATATAATTTTCGGAACCACTATAGATGAAAAAATGAGTGATCAGATAAAAATTACAGTTATCGCGACAGGATTTGACAATAGCAGGGAAATGAGAAGTAAATTGGGTCTTCCAATAACGTATGAAGTCCAAAAAGAAGAGAAGAGGATAGTTGATCAGCCTGCACCTTTAAAAGAGGATCAACCGAGTAAGCCTGCATGGAAACCGGAAGATTTTACTGACGACTCGGATAAAAAATATGATATTCCCGCCTTTTTAAGAGGGAAATAAGCTAACAGTAATATTTATATAGAAGACACAATTCCAAATATGAAAAAAAATGGATTTAATTATTGCTCGAATAAATATTAGTGCAAATATTTTATTTGGCCAGCAATAAGGAATAAAGAGTTAAATCCCACAATAATTGTTGGTTGTACTGATAAAATCGATATGTTTATATTAAATAACGTAGTAATTTTTCTGTACGCTTCGCGATTTTAACAATCGCTGGCTCACAAAAGAGTTTCACGGGCCGTCAATCCTCACAGGCAGTGGAAGATTGTCGTCTCATGAATCTTCCCCTGCTCTATGAACTGGATAAATTCGTCCGGAAGTAATTCCGACTCATTAGGATTAAAACTTTCGACAGCTAGATCCCCTAAAAGGTTAGAGAAAAATAAAAATATAAAATTTACCGATAATTCCAAAAAAATATTAGAAAAAAGATATTTAAGAAAAAACGATAACGGAGTAGTGGCCGAGACTCCTGAAGAAATGTTTGAAAGGATTGCACGTGTTGTATCTGAACCCGACAGACCGTATAAAGATGCAGAAATAACTAAAATTGAGTTTTATAATCTTTTGTCACAAAAACAATTCTTTCCTAACTCACCTACATTTACCGGTGCCGGTACTCCACTGGGGCAACTGGCTGCGTGCTTTGTACTCCCTATTGCGGACGATTTAGGAAAAAGTAAGGACGGAATATTTTCGACATTAAGGGTAGCCGCATTAATTCAGCAGTCAGGTGGGGGAAACGGGTTTTCATTTTCAGATTTAAGATCACGTGGTACAAGAGTCGCTTCAAGCAACGGGTCAGCAACCGGTCCTATAGGATTTTTAAAGGTTTATGATACTGCGTTTGGTGAAGTTGCCCAAGGAGGAGTCAGGAGAGGCGCAAATATGGGTGTTTTGAGAGTTGATCATCCAAATATAAGAGAATTTATCAAATGTAAGGAAACCGAAGGAGCAATTTCAAACTTTAACATATCGGTTGCCGTAACCGATGTGTTTATGCAGGCAGTGAAGGATGATATAAGTTATGAATTAATAGATCCGCATACAAAAAAAGTGGTAGAAACTCCCAGAGCGAGAGAGATTTTTGACTTAATTGTTCAGTACGCATACAAAAACGGAGAACCGGGAGTTTTATTTATAGATGCAGCAAATAGA